>JAYEHA010000421.1:0-1605 GCA_034659335.1 Bacillota bacterium | reverse complement strand
GAAGTTGATTTAGAATTTGATGGAAAAAAAGGATTAGAAAAAGCAATCAATAATGATTATAGTTTAATTATAATTGATTTAATGTTACCGACTCTAGATGGTTTTGAAATTTGTAAAGAAATTAGAAAAGTAAAAGATGTACCATTAGTAATGGTGACTGCTAAAAAAAGTGATATTGATAAAGTAAGGGGCTTTGGGTTAGGGTTAGATGATTATTTAACAAAACCATTTAGTCCCCATGAATTAGTGGCAAGAGTAAAAGCACGTATTTCAAGATATGAATTGCTTTCTTCAAAAAAAAATGATTATAATAATAGTATTATTGAAGCAAAAGGTATTGTGATTAATTTAGTTGAGCATATTGTTTTAGTAAATGGTAAGGAAATTGTGCTTACTGCAAAAGAATTTGAATTATTAAAATTGTTTGCATCAAATAGAGGAAGAGTGTTTTCAAAGAAAGAAATTTTTAAAAAAATTTGGGGTTATGATTCAGAAGAAAATATTCCTACTATAACAGTGCATATTAGAAAGTTAAGAGAAAAAATTGAATTTAATCCAGCTGAACCTGAATATATTAAAACTGTTTGGGGAGTAGGATATAAGTTTGAAAAATAAATTTTAAAAATAAAAAGGTGTTTCATTAAATTTGAATTTAATCAGTTTTATTGCTATGTTTGTAGGAGGGGTTATTTGCTATTAAAAAAAGATTTAGAAATGAGATTAGAGGATATGGATTTATTTGCAAAAACTATAGGCATTAAACCTTTTGATATTTATTTAATTGGTGGAAGTGCTTCTGTTTTGGGAAATTATAGTGATAGAGGTACTAGAGATTTTGATTTCATTGATCTGAATTATTCATCTAAATTGGGAAGAGTGTTTAGGATATTGGGGACGTTTGATTTTTTAGAATATGAGTCAACTATTTTATCGCCATCTTATGCAAAAAGAGCGAAAAAATTAGATGATTATGAGTATCTTAATATATATATATTAGCTCCTGAAGATCTTATTGTTAGTAAAATTATTAGATTATCAAAAAAAGATCAATCGGATATTGAAATGTTATTAAAAAGTTCTGATGTAAATGTAATTAAACAAATCATTGAAGAAGTGCTTGATCGAGAGGATTTGATTCAAAGTAAAAGAGAAGGTTTTATTAAAAAATTGAAACTTTTTAAGGAGAAATTTTATGTTTAGAATAGTTAAAGAAAGCTATTATAATTATAAAAATGATTTTTTAGTATCTAATGCTACGGATGATATTAGATATAAAATGATGGAGCCCTTTGAAATGATTTTTAATGTTGAGAAGTGGACTTACGAAAAAGTAGAAAAAACTGAAGATTATAAGAAAGTAGCAGAAATTTTATACTATATTAAAGAAAATATTAATGAATTATTAGATTTTAATATTTCTAAACCTGTAGTTAAATCAGTATCCATTGTTTCTATATTAAGACTAGCCATAAACTCTAATATACCACACATGAATTTATCAGCGTTTTCTTTTTGCACGACTATAGTACACACTTTTGAATACGTATGTTCTTTATCCATGTCGTCTCTACTTGGTAGAGTCAACGCGAATGTAGCATACTCTTC
>JAYEHA010000420.1:0-8530 GCA_034659335.1 Bacillota bacterium | reverse complement strand
TTTCCTTATTTTATTAATAAAATTTCTACTAAACTCAACACTATCAAAAATGCCGTGAATATATGTACCATATACATTATTTTTATTATTAACTGCTCCATCAATAATATTTACAGATTCCCCAAGTTTTTTATCAATCACTAAAAATGGTTTTGCATCTTCATTAAGTATAGTCTTCCCCATATGAATTTCATATCCACTAATTTTACTACCATCACCAATAATATAACCTTCTATTTGAGTAGTATTTTTCTCAAGTTCAAATACTGTTTCAACATCTAATAACCCTAGCCCATTCACGCTTTCAATATTGCTTTCAGTTTTATGCGGATCTTTTAAACTATTTCCTAACATCTGATATCCACCACAAATTCCTACAATAGTCACTCCTTTTCTATTAGCACGTAAAATTTGCTCTTCCAAATTAGAATTTCTCAGATATATTAAATCTTCAATTGTATTTTTAGAACCAGGAATTATTAATACATCTGGATTGCCAATTTTTTCTCCACGCATTATATATCTTACATTAACATCTTCAAAGGTATTAAAAATATTAAAATCTGTAAAATTTGAAATATGAGGCAAATATAATATTTCAATATTTATTTCACCTGTTTTATTATTTTTTTTAAATCTATCGGATACGCTATCTTCATCTTCAATTTGAATATCAAAATAAGGAACAACACCAATAACAGGCACATTAATTAAAGCTTCTAATTGAGCAAGACCTGGCTTAAGGATATCAATATCACCTCTAAATTTATTGATTATTACACCTTTAACTCTTTTCTTTTCAGATTCTTGAAGCAACTCATAAGTTCCATAAAGAGATGCAAAAACACCACCCCTATCAATATCACCTACAATTATTACAGGAGAATCAGAAATTTCTGCCATCCCCATATTCACTAAATCATTTTTTCTTAAATTTATTTCTGCAGGAGAACCAGCACCTTCAATAACAATAATATCATTTTCAGATGATAAATCATTATATATTCCTTTTATCATTTCTTTTAATTTAGGCTTATAATTATCATATTCCATTGCAGTCATATTCTTAAATACTTTTCCTTCAATTATAACTTGAGCCATTTTATCAGCAGATGGTTTTAGTAATATAGGATTCATCCTAACATCAGGTTCAATCATTGCTGCTTCAGCTTGAACTACTTGAGCACGTCCCATTTCATTACCTTTTTTTGTAATAAACGAATTAAGTGCCATATTCTGCGATTTAAAAGGCGCAACTTTAAAACCCTCTTGTTTTAACACTCTACAAAGACCTGCTGTAATTACACTTTTCCCAACTGATGAACCAGTCCCTAATATCATTATTGATTTATTCATTTATATCACCTTTAAATTCCTTCATTTTTTTTATTAATTGATTAGCAAACTCCAAATTAGAATAAAAATGAACATGCGGATATCCTGCTAAAACATTCTTATATGTGAAACCACCTTTATAAACTTTAGATTTATTCGTAAATCTATTTATTAAATAACTCTTTTTAACATTTTTATCATTAATAATTTTAGAACGGTGAAACTCATGAGCTCTAAATAACATATTGTTATAATTCACTTCGATATAACCAAACCTTTGTAATTTTTTAGTCATTTCAGTTTCAAGATCAAATACAGATACCATTTTATGCTTTTTTTTATTAAAATCGTATATACAATTACCAAGATACATAAGTCCACCACATTCACCATAAATCATACCAAAATTATTAGCAAATTTTTTAATATCCTCTAGCATGCTTTTATTATCTGATAACTCTTTAGCAAACTTTTCAGGAAACCCTCCGCCCAAATATATTCCAGAAATCTCTTTGGGTAAGTTTTTATCATTTATCGGCGAAAAATCAATCAACTCTATGCCATTATTTTTAAAATATTCTAAATTATCTTCATAATAAAAATTAAATGCTTTATCATTTGCAATAGCTATTTTCAAATTATAATTCTTATGCTCAATTTTATAATTACTCGTTAATGTATCTTCTACATTTGACAACTCAATCAATCTATCGATATCAATTGTTTCTTCAATACTTTTTACTAAAATATCAATTTTCACATTTAATGCTTCGATTTCATTTGATGGTATAAGACCAAGATGTTGACTTTCAATAGCTATATCTTTATTATATTTTAAATATCCCAAGCATTCAATACCAGTATATTTTTCAACTGAGTCTTTTATTAAATTATAATGATTTTCTCCATGAATTTTATTAACAATAACACCTTTAATGTTTAAATCTTTATCAAAATTTTTAAATCCCAATACTTCTGCTGCTGCTGAAGTTGAAACACCACTACCATCAATAACTAGAACAACTGGTGCATTTATTGTTTTAGCTACTTTTGCAGTTGATGATATCTCTTTAAAATCTTTTTTAACACCATCATATAAACCCATAACACCTTCTATAACAGAAATATCTCCTACCGAATGATTAATAAAAGTATATTTTACACTTTCTTCATTCATTAAATATAAATCAAGATTGATTGATTTTTTCCCAGTAATAAATGAATGAAACATTGGATCTATATAATCTGGACCACACTTAAACGAATTAACTTTTAACCCCTTATTAACTAAAGCTTTTAATATACCTATTGTTAAAGTAGTTTTTCCTACATTACTACTAGTTCCTGCTATAACAAATTTATTCATAATTACCTCTTTTATAAACTATTTAATCCACTTAGATAAAGAAAACCTTCATTATCTACCACTGTAGCTATTTTGCAATTATCAATCTCAATATTCCAATATTTTTCAATATTATTACTAAGTATTTCGGTTAATATTGATTCAATAACACCACCATGACTAACTATCAAAATATTTCCATTTTTATTTTTATTAATAATTTCTTTAAAAATACTATTTGCTCGTAAATAAAGCATTTCTAAACTTTCACCTTCTGGAAATTGATAATTTTTACTAAATTTAATTATCTTTTCTTTTTCCTTAGGATAAATATCTCCTATTTCTTTAAAAGTCAAATCTTCTAAAATTCCAAAATTCATTTCTCTTAATTCCGTTAAATAAGTTATATCTAAATTATAAAATTTATTAATTTCTTTCATAGTCATTTTTGCTCTTTTCAAATCCGAACAATACATTAACTCAATACCATAATTTTTTATTATATTTGCAACTGTTTTCGCTTGAACTATTCCATTTTCATTAATTGGTATATCCGTATGTCCACAATATCTTTTCATAACATTAGCATTTGTTTCTCCATGTCTAATAAAATATATTTTTCTCACTATAAAACCCCCATAATATAAATAATTAATAAAAAAAGTAATTCATTGACTTCAACCATAGCTCCTAATGTATCACCTGTAATTCCATCTATCTTTTTTGTTATATATTTTACAAAAAAATAAGTAAAAATAATATTTATTATAAAAGCAATATATATTAAAAAGTTCAAATAAAGCAAAGGAAGTGTAAAAATAAAACTTATTAATAACTGATAATTATTAACTTGTCCAATAAATATATTTCCTAAACCATCTTTTTTGGGATAATTCCCTATTCTAGATGAAAATACTGAACAAAATCTAGAAAAAACTGGCATCATTAATAAAATTATAAATAAATTATTATCAATTTTATAAATTAGTAAAAACTTAAAAATCACTAAAATTATTATGCTTAAAACTCCAAACGTACCTACATTTGGGTCTTTCATAATTTCAATGATTTTTTCTTTTTCTCGCCCACTATATATACCATCTACTGTATCAGACAGGCCATCAATATGAAGTCCGCCTGTAATAATTATTTCAATTATAATAACTAAAAATGCAATAATAATTTTATCAAAATAAAAAATCGAAAACTTATAAAATAAAGCTAAAAACATTCCAATAATATATCCAACAATAGGAAAATATATTATTGATTTACTCAAATCTTCTCTTGTAACAGATAAATTTATATTTATTGGTATTCTAGTTAAAAATTGAATTAAAAGTATTAATCTCTTCATACACACCTACTTTAACTTTAATTCTAATCCAGATACTGAAAGATAAACATTATCTGATAATTTGCTTAATAGCTGATTTACTCTGCCCGCAATATCTCTATAAACTCTAGACAATTTATTATCTGGTACTATTCCGGATCCTATTTCATTAGTTATAATAATCATATCCAAATCATTTTTTCTAGCCTCTATAATTATATTGTTAATCTCATCAATTATTTTTTTTTCAATTAAATCAATTTCTTCAAATATAAGATTTTTCCAATCTAAATTATCTTCAAATATTATATTTGAAATAAACACAGTTATACAATCCAATATAACAATATCACATTCATTTGAAATTGTTTTTATTGAATTAGAAATATTAACTGGTAATTCATAAGTTTTCCATATACTTGGTCTACTATTTTGATGTTTCTTTATTCTATCTTTCATCCCTTCATCAAATGCTACAGCAGTAGCAATATATCCCTTTATACCATTACTCTCTTTTAATAGTTTTTCTCCAAAAGAACTTTTACCACTTCGAGCTCCCCCGGTTATTAATGTAATATCACTCATATTAAACTCCACTTCGATATTCTTCTATAGCCAAACTCCATTGCTCTTTATTACGAAGTTTAATAACTCTATGTTTATTTATTTCCTCATGATTACTAACTCTAATAAACCAATCAATTGCTTCCTTGTAATTGCCAAGTTTTCTATGCGTTTCCGCTAAAATAAACATAATTTCAAGTTCATTTTTTAAATCCTCAGCTAATTTTTCTGTAGAAAACGCTATTTCATTATTTACAATCATACTTTTTAAAAATTTCACTTCATTTTCATTGTCATTTTTATATCTATATAACCATGCTAATCTTAAATAAGCTTTAGCAACACTTGATTTTTTCTTGTCAATTGCTTTATAAGTAAGTAATAATAATTTATATACTTTAATTGCATCATCAATACTTTTCTCATTATTTAATTCTTGATACTTCCATTTACCTTCCATCATTTGTTTAAAATTCGATATTTGTTTTTTATAAATTATTTCATTATCATTATCAAAAGATGTATATCCACAATATGGACAAACATTTACACTATAAAAAATAGGATTCATGTCTTTATAATGAGGACAAAAGTCACTATCTCTACTTACAACTACAGTCCTTCGTGAAAGAACTTTAGTAACTTCATATTTTTTTTTACAAACAGCACATTGAATTTCATTTTTATAAAACCCTACCATACTTACCTCCACTTTATATCAATTATATCTCCATCATTTAAAACTTCAGTATATTTTGCTCTTTCTCCATTTAATCTTAAATCAATAATTCCCTTAGCTGTTCTTAAATCAAAATCAATATGCTCAAAAATATCTACAAATACCATTGTCTTTGTTTTTTTAACTGCTACTGTTTCACCATTAACAATGAAATAATATGTTTCAGTTTCAGTTTTATTTTTTTTTATTTTATTCATTTCAATTACATTAGAAACTTCCGATTCACTTTCAGTTTTTTCTATATATTCAATCTCATGCATTTGAATATTATCATTAGCTTTTAATATATAATCTTTTTCTATTCTACTATCTTTAATAACAAAATAATATTTAGTAATATCAATCTTTGCGCTATTGCATAAATCTTGTAATGTATTTAATTTGTTTAATTTAATTTCATCATTATCTTTCAATATATAATCAGAATTAACAACTTCATTATTAACTCTAAAACTTTTAATTAATTTAAAATCATCTCCATTTAATTTTATAGTTTTTGATAAATCTAAATAACTATATACTTTCATTCTTTTAGATTCTGACACAGTAGCTTCTTCAACATAAATACTATCTTTATTCTTAATTTTTGTATCAAGACTAGATAAAACACCATTTATATAAATTTTTGCAGATTCACCATAATCACCATAAATATATTTTTTTTCATCATCTATAGTAATAATGATTTTTTTGCCTCTTTGTGCAAGTAATCTTCTTGCATCATAACCTACTAAAATTAAAGCATGCGAAACAGATAATTTTTTCGAATTAAAAATCCTAATATTTTTACCATTAACAGATACTTGTAAAAAGTCTTTTTCTTTCTCAACTATACCATTATATCCTATGCCAATAGGAGTAATATATTCAGGGCCAATTAAAGAATGATTATTAAAATCTAAATTCTCAATCATCTCTACGCCTTTTACAATAACTCTTTCATTTTGAATATCAAGTTTATTTGCAAGTTTTTCAGTAAAACCTGGAACTTGACAACCCCCGCCAATGCAAAAAACTGCACTAGGTTTTTTACCGTTTTTATTAATGATTTCTTTTGAAATTTTTTCACTTAAATCTTCTAAAATTTCATCTAACACTTCTAAAATTTCAGTCTTTGTATATTTATGTTCTATTCCTACAATATCCACAAACACAATTTCATCATTAGTAAGCAAGTCCATTTTTAATTTCTCGGCAATATCAAAATCTAACAGAAATTCTTGTACTAACATTTCTGTAATTGAATCTCCAGCTTTTGCTACCATTCCATATGATATTATTGAACCTGCTTTAGTAATAGCAATATCTGATGTTCCAGCTCCAATATCTACTAATGCCAAATTAAGAGCACGTAATTTATCAGGTATAGCAACATTTATTGCAGCAATAGGCTCTAAGGTTAAACTTGCAACTTCTAATCCTGCTTTATCTATCACTGTATATAAACTATCTACTACTATATGAGGTAAAAAAGTTGCAATAATATCTACTTTAAGATTTAACCCTCTATGATCAATGGGTGATTTAATCATACTTCCATCTAAATAATACATTTTTGATGAATATCCAACACAATAATACCGAGTTTTTATATCTAATTCTTTATCTAATTCATCTTGTGACTGTTGAATTCCTTCCATTTCAATATTATCAATTAATTCTTTATTAATTAATATAGAATTATCAATTTGTCTTTCAATAGTAACTTCTTTAGTTTTTAATGCTCTTCCGGCTGCGGCTATAACAACTTCATTCAATTTTAATTCATTTCTTTTTTCAAGTTTTAATACAATTTCTTTTACTACTTTAACAACACGATTAATATCATGGATCTGACCATCAAACATTGCTCTTTCAGGATGCGAAATCATTTCATAATCGACAATTGAATAAATATCATTTTCTAATTTTCCAATCATTCCTACTACATTTCTAGTCCCAATATCTAATGAAAACACATATTTCCCGGGTAAAGAATTAGTTTTTATCATTTTTATCACCTTCACTATAATCTAAACATATATTTTTTAAATTACATAACTCACATTGAGGATTTCTTGCTTTACATAATGCTCTTCCATGAAAAATCAATAAATGATGTAACCTAATCCATTTACTTTTATTATACCGCTCCATCAACATTTTTTCAGTTAAGCTTACATTCTTCGCATCAACAATTCCGATTCTATTTGAAACTCTAAATACATGAGTATCCACTGGCATTCTTGGAATTCCAAATCCAACAGATAATACAACATTTGCAGTTTTTATACCTACTCCGTTAAGTCTTAACAAATCCTTATCATTTTCAGGCACTTCAGAATCAAATTCTTCCATTAATATTTTACACGATTTTATAATATTTTTCGACTTATTTTCAGATAATCCACAAGTTTTTATTATTTTTTTTAAACCAACTTGTCCTAAGTTATAAATATCCTCAGGAGTCTTATAAACACTAAATAATTCCTTCGTAATTATATTCACTCTTTTATCAGTACATTGAGCCGATAAAATTGTAGCAACTAATAATTCAAAGTTATTATTATGAATCAATCCACAAAATGCCTCAGGATACATTTTATCTAAGATATCAAAAACTTCAACCGTTTTTTTATTTGATATTACATGCATTTAATCACCCGCTTATGCTAAACTTCCACCATTTTGACTACTATCTATCATTAATCTTAAAGCATCTATAAAAAGTTCATCAACATACACTAATTCTAATCCTGCTTCGTCATACTTAATAAATGTTTTAACCCAAATCACTTTTGCAATCAACGAAAATTCAACTAGATTAATAACCATATTAATTTTAATATGATTATCTATTTCAATAGGCTTTTTAATACGAATACATAATCCGCCTTCAGAAATATCAACTAAAGATATTAATAATGGATCTACTTCAATAACTTCAATTTGAAATTTCTCAATACTTGCAAATATTTCACTAGATGATTTATATCTTTTATATGCCCTTAATTCATTCATGAACTTAGCTCGTGGATACTCGCGACTTCAGTCGTGAGAGGAAACGTGTGCATTATTGTTCTATATTATACGTTTCTCCACAAACATACCTCCTCTTCTTTTTAATAGTTTTAATTTCTTATAGCTCATTGAGCCTTTATTTACTTTATTTCCTTGTAAATCTCTTATATCAAAATATCCTGTTTTTCGTCTTCCGAATATAAAATATTCT
>JAYEHA010000419.1:0-1609 GCA_034659335.1 Bacillota bacterium | reverse complement strand
CATCGGATCATTTTTCTTTTTTTCCATGATTTCCCCCTTCTACTTGGCATTAAATTATTAAGATCTTCTCCTATTAATCCAGTACTATGAACGGGAATAGGATTAAAGTTTCTTTAAATGAATATTGAAAAGTTAGGATCAGATACCTGTAAATTTTTTAATATCCGTTTTATCATTAGTTTTGTTTCTCCATAAGGATTAGTTGTTGATGTTGGATAAGTTTCTTTTAACGGTAGTTTTTCAGGGTTACCGTAGACTGTAGCTGATGAACTAAATACTAAATTTTTAACATTAAATTCATTACTTAGTTCTACTCAATTTCTAATTTTTACTGATTTTCCAATATCCTTTCGTTGATGATCCTAGACGTTGAATTATATTTAATTCTTGTAATTTCTTCATATTCCTTTGGATTGTCCGTTGGGATTTATCAAGAACGTTACTCAATTTTTTTGAGTAATATGTGGGTTATTCTCAATAAATCTTAATATCTCTTCTTGTGTTTTATTCAAAACAACTTTCTGAGATAAATCATTCTTCCGACATTCATTATAGGAAATCTAACTTTTAAAAAATGAGTACTAAATATTGAGATCTCGGGTAATTAATTGTTAATTCTCTATATTTTATTAAATTCTTACTTTAATATTTTTTTATTACATTTTCAGCATCTATCACTATCCAACGCTATCTAGCACTATCTAGCACTATCTAGCACTATTTAACATAAACTAATCCTAATCTTTAATAAATTAAGAATATCTATAGAAATATTAAATCTAATGTAATGTTCCCTGTCAAAATTATTAATTCTGCTTCTAGATAAGTTGATTGTTTAAAATATAATAGGTTTTTGGTCCGCTTCCCTTCATTATTATGATATCTTTATCTCTCAAATCATTTAGTACTACACGTGCTCTAGTATTTTTTACATTTAAAATTTCTTCAACATTCTGTCTATTGATAGATTCATGTTTAATTAAATAATCAATAATTTGCTTTTCTTGATTTGTAAAATCCAAGTCATTTACAACGGATTGGTCTTCAAAATTTTGACCATCTAATCTATAAAAAATCACCTCCACACTATCACCAGATTCCTTAAATTTGGGCTTTTTTAATCCTCGTTCATCACATGCATCAATCATTCTTTTTATACCACTACCCCATCTTTCAATATATTTCAATTCTTTAAATACTCTAGCTACAACTTTATTTCTTATTTCTGATCTTCCATCAAAAATATTATTCACTGTAATTGATAAGGGAAAACCTCCAGGCGAAACTATATCTAATATATCATCATATATTCCTATTTTAATATCTCTACCATAATTCTGATAATCTCTATGAACTAGAGCATTAACAACGGCTTCTCGAATTCCAACTAAAGGTATTTCATACTGGTCAGTTCTTTGTAATCCTACTATTTTACCACCGTAATTTATATGTTTCTTTATAAAGTCAATCGCATCATTTAACTGACTAAAAATATCTCCAGTATATTCAGCACGATCTAAAAATTCAGTCATTGTAGTTCCTTTAAATTTACTACATTTTACATTACATTGCTCAAATTTTCCAAGAATAATTAATAATCCATTGGTTG
>JAYEHA010000418.1:0-1617 GCA_034659335.1 Bacillota bacterium | reverse complement strand
AATAGGGTTTGATTCTAAAAAATACTTAGAAGAACAATCAAAATTTATATTAGAAAGAGTAAATGATTATGATAAATTGTATTTAGAATTTGGTGGTAAGCTTTTATTTGATATGCATGCTAAAAGAGTTTTACCTGGATTTGATGAAAATGCAAAAATTAAATTACTTAATAAGTTAAAAGAAAATGTAGAAATTATTATATGTGTATATGCGGGTGATATTGAAAGAAATAAAATTCGTGGAGATTTTGGAATTACATATGATCTTGAAGTATTAAGAATGATTGATGATTTAAGAGATTACAATCTTGATATTAATAGTGTTGTTATAACAAGATTTAATGAGCAACCTTCTGCTGTAATGTTTAGTAATAAACTTGAAAGAAGAGGAATTAAAGTCTATAAGCATAAATTTACAAAAGGATATCCTACTGATGTTGAAACAATAGTTAGCGAAGAAGGTTATGGTAAAAATCCGTATATTGAAACTAAAAAACCGATTGTTGTAGTTACTGCACCAGGGCCTGGTAGTGGTAAGCTTGCTACTTGTTTAAGTCAAATGTATCATGAAAATAAAAGAGGTAAGCAAGTAGGATATTCAAAATTTGAAACATTTCCTGTTTGGAATGTTCCATTGAAACATCCATTAAATATTGCATATGAAGCTGCGACTGTTGATTTAAAAGATATAAATTTAATTGACTCTTTTCATTTAGATGCATATGATGAAGTTTCTGTTAATTACAATAGAGATATTGAAGCTTTTCCAGTATTAAAAAGAATTATTGAAAAAATTACAGGTGAAGAAGCAGTTTATAAATCACCAACTGATATGGGGGTAAATAGAGTCGGATTTGGAATAACTGATGATGAGGTAGTTAAAGAAGCATCTAGACAAGAAATAATTAGTAGATATTTTAAAACAGGTTGTGAATATAAAAAAGGCTATATTGATTTAGAGACATTTCAAAGATCGGAATTAATAATGGAGCAATTGGATTTATGTGCTGAAGATAGAAATGTAGTTGTTCCAGCGAGAGAAAGAGCTAATGATTTAAAAATAAAATCTAAAATAGAAAAAGTGTTTCCTGTTGTTGCATTAGAATTAGAAGATGGAACTATTATAACCGGTAAAAATTCTGAAACAATGAATGCGGCAGCAGCTGTTTTATTAAATGCAGTTAAGTATTTGTCAAATATTGATCATGATATTCATTTAATTTCTCCATCTACATTAAAACCAATAATGAATCTTAAGAAAAATGTATGGAGTGAGAAAAATATATCATTAAATTCTGAAGAAATTTTAATTGCACTTACAATAAGTGCAACATCAAATCCAGTAGCAAAAATTGCAATTGAGAAATTATCACAGCTTAAAAATTGTCAATCACATGCGACTACAATTTTATCTAATAATGATGAGCAAGTTTATAGAAAATTAGGAATAGAAGTAACAAGCGACCCTGAATATCCAAGTGAAAATTTATATTATTAAATAATAGAGGAAGCTATAAATTTATTAAAAACAAATTTATAGCTTTTTTACTTTGTAATTATTATGTAATGATTTTTTGATTATAATTGTTTGATTTTTTGAAAAACGGGTAAATATAA
>JAYEHA010000417.1:0-1620 GCA_034659335.1 Bacillota bacterium | reverse complement strand
ATTCTATAGTTGATAACAGATTATAGATACGCATTACCTGCTTTTTAGCAGAGGATTTAACAGAAAGGACTGTTTTAAATGGTATATGTAGAAAGTCAAGAAGGTGAACCATTAATGCCTTGTAAGAATGTAATAGCAAGATTATTATTAAAAGAAAATAGAGCAAAAGTTAAAAGAAAAACACCATTTACTATTAAGTTAAAGCATGAAACAACTAATTATACACAAGAATTAACATTAGGTATTGATACTGGTAGTTCTAAAGTTGGGAGTGCTGTTTACAATAATGAAAATGGTGATGTAATTTATGTTTCAGAAATAGAAATAAGAAATGATGTGTCTAAACGCATGGAAAAGAGGGCTAAGTATAGAAGAGCTAGACGTAATAGAAAAACAAGATATAGAAAGCCAAGATTTGACAATAGAAAAAATTCTACAAGAAAAGATAGGTTTCCACCAACTATGGTTAGTAAAATCAATTCTCACTTAAAAGAGATTAGATTTGTGAAATCAATATTACCAATTAAAAATATTGTATTAGAAACAGGGAATTTTGATCCGCATAAGTTAAAAAATCCAGATGTAAAAAGTTGGGGATATCAGAAAGGTATTTTATATGGATATTCTAACAAAAGGGAATTTGCTTTAAAACGTGACAATTACAAGTGTCAACACTGTAAAGGCAAATCTAAAGATTCTAAATTAGAAGTGCATCATATTGTATTTAGAAGTAATGATGGTTCAGATGAACCAGAAAATTTAATAACACTTTGTAAAACCTGTCATGATAAGTTGCATGATGGAAAAATCAAATTAAAAGGTGGACGAGCTAAAAAACGACTTAAGCATGCTACTCAAATGAATAGTATTAGAACTCAATTATTAAAATTAATACCTGAAGCTATTGAGACTTTTGGATATATAACAAAAGAAAATAGATGGAGTTTAGGATTATTAAAAACACATTACAGTGATGCAATTACCATTGCTTGTTGTGGATTGCCAATTAGAAACACTATTAGTAAAATTTTATTTAAGAAATGTATTAACATAGGCGATTATCAACAAACAAAAGGTGTTAGAAGTCAAAAAAAGATTCCTACTGGTAAAATACAAGGTATAAGAAAATTTGACAAGGTTAGATATTTAGGTAATGAGTATTTTGTAAAAGGAAGAATGAGTAGTGGGTACTGTATCTTGATGGATATCCAAGGAAACAAAGTTAAATTTAATAATGCCCCAAGGGGAATGAAAACACCTAAAATGTCACATTGCAGAAGAATGCAAGCCAGGGACTCATGGATTATGATAGAAAATCACATTGTAAGTGCTTAATTTTAGTACATTTGATATTTGTTTGTAAATATAGAAAGAAACTGCTAATTGAATATGGTGACACAATTAAAGAGGTATTTAAAAATATATCGCATGATTATGACTTCATAATTAAAACTATGGAAGTCGACAAAAATCATATTCATTTATTGGTTAAATATGATACTTCTATAAGTATTTTACAAATAGTTAGATTATTAAAGCAAATATCTACTTATAGAATTTGGAGAATGGAAAACAGCGAGAATTTAAAAAATCATTTTTGGAAAGAAAGAACATTTTGGT
>JAYEHA010000416.1:0-1628 GCA_034659335.1 Bacillota bacterium | reverse complement strand
TAATGTTTTCTATATCTAATTTATTAATATCCTCAAATATAGTTTTACTATTTTCAGTACTTGTTTCTTCTTTATGATACTGTTTAATTAATTCATTTTTTTTATTTAACGAAAGTTGCAAATTATCAATATCATTCTCTTTTATCAATACTTTTATCAATTTATTTTCTTTTAATATAGCTTTTAATATTTCACTCATCTATTATCAACCCATCTGACTAGAAAGCCAACTTGATTGAGATTGTAATTCACTCATAGCTGCTTCCATCTTAGCAAACATACTGTAATAGTAATCTTCTTTATCACTAAGATATTGAATTAAAACATCAATTCTATCATCATATCCTTTTATTGCATCTTGAATAGTGTTAGTAAAATCAGATACTTCACCTTCATATCCAGCTTTTTCAATTAATATTCCTTTTTTACCATTTGCATCTCTAGTATTTCTAACATTATCTTGAAGTATATCATAAATTCTATTTGCAATTCCTTCTTCTGCTTTTCTAGTTGAACGATTTGCTGTATCTTTATAATCAATATCACTAGTTTTAGTAAATAATTCAACTACTTTTCCATAATTATTGTTAAGAGCCGCTTTAAGTTTATCTTCATCAATGGTGAGTTTACCATTTTCTTTATAATTTGAACTTGTTTCAATACCTATATCTTTTAAAGTAATATCTAGTCCTTCTATTGGTTCATATATAAGAGTTCTAAGTTCATTTGCAATTCTCTCAAGTTCATTAGAGCTTCCTAGAATACCACTTTTAGCTTTTTCTTCCCAAAGTTCAATATCATCATCACTCATTGCTTCTTTCTCATCAGCATTTAATGGTTTATAGTCATAATATTTCTTCTCATCTAATTTTGTATTAACGACTTCAATAATTTCATTATATTTATCTACAAAATTGGTAATTTTTTCCACTAAGCCATCAGTATCAGGTGAAAGCTTAATATCTATTGCAGTTGTACTCGTTTCTTTTAATGAATAATTAGCTCCATCAATAGTAAAATCATTGTTGCTTCTTGATGTTACAACTCCATCTATACTGAAAACTGCATCTGTTGCTGCTGTATAATCACTAACACCAGTAACATCAATTTTTAAACTATTTACTAAAAAATTATCAGTATCATCAAATGTAATTTTATTTATCTCACCTGTTTCATTTGATTTAAGTTCCATTTTCCCTGAGAGTGATGAATAACTCATTGTTACTCCAGCATCAGAATCATTTATTTTATCCATCATTTCATTAATTGTATCAGTAGAAGTAATTCCAAAATCAGATACTCCATTAATAGTCATAGCAATATCTCCAGATACTTCAAATGCATCTGCTAAAGTAGTACTACTTTTTAAATAATCAGTATCACCACTTGTAAATCCTAAATTAGTAAGTATATCAGCATCACTTTCTATAATCATAGTTTGATGTCCTGCTTCAACAGCACTAATATTCAACTGATTTGATCCATCATATGAAACTAATACTTTTCCAGCACCAAATTCACTATCAATTTTTGCTTGTATATCAACTTTTAATTCGTCCCTTGCTGTAGGATCATCAACTGATACATCATATCCACCATCTAAAGTAATGCTTTTAGATACTCCATCA
>JAYEHA010000415.1:0-1631 GCA_034659335.1 Bacillota bacterium | reverse complement strand
AAAGAACGCTTAAAACATATGCAAATGGATATAAATTTAGTGAAGACACTAAAAATACTGTATATAATACAGATATGGTTTTATATATAGTTAAAAACATATTTGCAAATAAAAAATATCCAAGAAACTTAATAGACAGAAACGTAATAACAGATTATGGAAAAATAAGAAATATAGCAAGAAACTTTATAACAGAGGAAGATATGTTAGAGATAATAGAAAAGCGTGAAATAGGACCAATTATCTTAAAAGATAGATTTAACCTTGAAGATATGCATAATGGAATAGATGTAAATACAAATATTAAATCACTGTTATTCTATTTAGGACTAGTGACAATAAAGAAAAGTTCAAAAATAGCAGTAACACTTAAAATTCCAAATTATACAATCGATAAAATATACTGGGAATATATGAGTAAACTATTTAAAACTTCAATGAGTGTTGGATACGAAGAATTAGAGAAAGCAATGACAAAAATGCAATTAGAAGCAAATGTTATTGATTTAATGAATATATACGAAAAAACATTAAATCAATTATCAAATAGAGATTTAACCCATCATACAGAAGAAACAAGTAAAGGAGTATTTATTACTTTAATAAATACAGATGGATTATATTTAATTCAAAGTGAAAGAAAAGCTAAAGATGGATATACAGATCTTTATTTAAGAGAAGATGTACTATATAAAGAAGCCATTAAATATAGATATATGATTGAATTTAAGCATTTAAAAATGAATAAACTTAAAAGAGATGATATTCAAACTGAAACAAAAGAAAGTTTAATTAAATTAAATAAAGAATTAATTGAAGAAACAATTAAAGGTGCAGAAGTACAACTTGAAAACTATATGGAAGATAGAAATATAATTAATGATTCAGAACTTATTTTAAAGAAAATGGTAATTATTACTCTAGGAAGAAAATATGTAATTTATGAAATCTTTCTTTAAAATATTAATAATTTTAAAACGCTTTACAAAATAGAGCGGAAAGCCCACTATTTTAGTGGTGGGAGTTTCAGAAAAATTGTTATTGTTCACACCTTTAAATAAAAAAATACCACAAATAGGTTTCAATATAATTAATCGTTGAAATTTATTTGTGGAAATGAATTTTACCCATTATTTTTATTATTTTCTATAACACTTTGTATTCTACAAAATTTATCGATATGATAATATTATAAGACACATTAATTGTCAAAATTATTAATTAGTATAAAAGAGTTAGGAACATATCGCTCATTGCCATTAGATGGTCTATTAAGTATTTCTCCATTATAAAAGAATGTTGAAGAACCACCACCATCTAAATTATAAGCATAAATAATACCAAATTCTAATAAAATATCTTATAGCTTTTTTAAAGTAATACCTTCTGATTGACATCCTCCCCGCCCGTTCCTAATGTCACGAACGAGGATTCCTATAAGAAACTTACGAGGTTGTCTGCTGATTAAATGTCAGTCTATTTCTAGTAGACAAGTATAACGCAAACTTTAGGCTGTGCCATCAGCCCTCTTGAGATAGTCGACTATACATTTCAATAGTATAATCCTAATTAATATTAGTATAGACACTCAAGCACTTAAACTATTACCATTTAAGCAGATTGTTGATCTA
>JAYEHA010000414.1:0-1643 GCA_034659335.1 Bacillota bacterium | reverse complement strand
CTTCACAGTAACTACGCTAAAAACAGCTTATTTTTGAAAAATTCATAATTCTAAAATGTTTTTTCATAATAATTGTAAAAAAATAATTTAAAGCAAAAAATTCCATCCTTTTAATCCCTTTATGGAAGTTTTTGAAGTTAGCTGCCAATACTTTGAAACCAAATTCTATTTTTGAGCGCACTAATCCCCTAACGTGCATATTATCTACATCATATTTCCTTCTAAAGATAGAAGGTGCACCTTCTATACCGGCTCTTTGATTAGAAAGTTTTCCATATTCTTTTGTTTCCATTTGAATTCTTAAATCACTTCGTTCATGTTGTTTTTTAGTAAATCTTAATTTATTGTATTTTTTTTGTTCTTTAATCGTACAGGTAGATGCATACTCACAATTCTCACAATCAGATTTATTAAATTTTGCTACATACGCTTCTTTTTCTTCATCATAAGTTGAAATTTCAGGTTTTTTCCCATTAGCACATTCGCTTATTTCATTAGTACTTGAATCTATTTTATGCTCTGTTAACGGTAATTTATCATTGTTTTTTCTTCCTGCAAGTTCACCTGGTATTAATGTAATATTTTTTTCTTTAGCTTCTTTTGATAATTGATATGAATAATATGCACCATCAACTAATAACATTATTTCCCATTCACTTTTATTTTGTTTTTCTATAAAGTCTCTTAAAAAATTGGTATCTGAATATATATTTGGTTTATAATTATATGAAATATAAATCCTGTTATCATCATCAAAAACTTCTGTTATGTTTGCTACATGTCCTATGTTAGGACCATATTTAGTTCTGTATGTTGCATCAGGATCGCTTGGATTTTGTAGACTTGTTGATTTAATATCTTTACCTTCTTTTGGTTCTACTTCTTGTTCATCTATTTTAACTTTGTTCTCATTATTATAATTATCATTATCACTATCATTATCACTATCATTATTTATTATTTGATCATTTAATAATCTTTCAAGTAATATAAATTCCTCACTTGTTATTAATTCTTCTGAATTAATATCTAATGCAACATTAAATAATTCAGCTGATTGCTTTAATAAAAATGTTAATTTACTTTCGCTATCTATGTCTCTTGTTCTATAAACTGTATCATTTTTATGACCATTTTTTAGATATTCTTTGAGAGTTATTGTTAATTCATCAGGATATAATTTATTTAATATTTTTATAAAGTTGTAATTTACTTTATAAGTTAACTCAATTCTAGATAAATTTTTACATGATGAACTCACCATAAATGAATCCATTCTTATTTTTTTACCATCTATTTTTAATTTATCAGCCATTATTAATGAAAGTCTTTCTATCTCAGGTTGCAATAAATCTTCACCAGTTTCTATAAAATGTTTTACTAATCTACTTCTAAAGTTCCCTAAAGAGTTCATTCCGATAGGTTATTTTTCGTAACCAGTTGTTCTTAAGGCATATTGAAATTGAAGGTTAAATGCAACTTGATCGAGTAATTCTACATCACTAAAAGAAAATAATTCTCTTAATAACAATTTACCGATAGTTATATTTACCGGAATGTTTGGTCTTGATGCTTCATTATCGCTAAATAAAACAGCAAATCTTTCTTCATAGATTTCAGGAAAAATATATTTCTGAAAAGTA
>JAYEHA010000413.1:0-1643 GCA_034659335.1 Bacillota bacterium | reverse complement strand
AAAATAAAATGAGTACAACCTAAAACGATAGATTCAATATTATCAACATTTTCTAAACACTCATCAATAATATGATTTAATCTAATTTCATTAAAATCTATATTTTCAACTATTTCTACTAATTTTGTACATGGTACTTTAGTAATTATATTATTTTGATTATATTGAGTAATTAAGTCATTAAATTTTTTTTCTTTTAATGTCATCTCAGTTGCAAGAACGACAATTTTACCACCATTATTATTTTCTATTGCCGGTTTTATTGCAGGCTCCATGCCAATAATAGGAATGTTATATTTTTTTCTAAGAATATCTACAGCAACACTCGTTGCGGTATTACATGCAATAACTATTGCTTTTACATCATATTTATTAATAAACATTTCACAAATATTATCTGATAACTCAATTACTTTTTCTTTACTTTTTATCCCATACGGTGCATTATTTGAATCACCTAAATAAACAAAATCTTCATTTGGAAGTATATCTAAAGCAGTTTTTAAAACTGTTAAACCGCCCATTCCTGAATCAAATATTCCTATCATTCTTATCTCTCTCCAAAATTATTTATCTTTATATTTTCTTAAAAACATTTCATTTACATTTTTTTGAGCTGATTTTATATGTTGAGTTATGCATTTTTTTGCTTCTTCCTTATCACGATTTTTAAATGCTTCTAAAATCATTTTATGCTCTATCATTGCTGTAGGTAATCTTCCCTCTGTCTTTAATGATTCTAAACGAGTAGATTTAATAAATATTTGAAAATCCTTTAGCATATGCTCAAGATATCTACTTTTTGTACAAGAATAAATTTTTTCATGAAACTGCGTATTTAATTCAAATATTTTATTAGCGTCATTTTTCATTGTAAAAAATTCCATTAAATCAATAATATCTTCCAATTCTTTCAACTCTGACTCGGACATTCTTTCAACCGCCAATTCTGCAGCAATACTTTCAATTGAAACTCTAACAGAATAGATATCATAAATATCTTGATCCGTTAATCCTTTTACTATTACACCACGATTAGGTATACTTTCAACTAAACCATCCAATTCTAATTGTTTCAAAGCTTCTCTAACAGGAGTTCTACTCACGCGAAGTTCATCTGCGAGTTTTGACTCTACTAATTTATCACCTAATTTATATCTATCATTTAAGATATCATCACGAATTTTATCAAATATTAAACTAGTTAATGATTTTTTACTATTATTTTCATCAATAATGCTCATATAATTCCTTTCGATATTAATCAACACTCACACCTACTAATATTTTATACAAGAAAATAGCTAGTGTCAAACTAATTTTACTAATAACTTATTATTATTTTTCTATAATAAAAAATGATTAATAAATTATATTATTAACCATATATATCATTTGGCAAAGTCTTATCCTCCCAGGGGGTTGCCCGCCCAAGTACTTTCAGCGCTAAGAAGCTTTACTTCTGTGTTCGGGATGGGAACAGGTGTTACCTTCATGCTATTTTCACCAAATACATTAAATTTTATATCATCTGGCAGCGTCTTATCCTCCCAGGGGGTTGCCCGCCCAAGTACTTTTAGCGCTAAGAAGCTTTACTTCTGTGTTCGGGATGGGAACAGGTGTTACCTTCTCGCTATAACCAC
>JAYEHA010000412.1:0-1644 GCA_034659335.1 Bacillota bacterium | reverse complement strand
CAGCTCCAAAAAGTAAATTTTTTCAATAGAACTTATGTACTCATTCTTAGTGTTTTTTTTAATTTCATATAAAACCTGTTGATAACTTGGTTTTTTAAAATTATTATCCACAGTGGATAAGTGTACTTGTCCTTATTTTCAATTTTTTTGTTAATTAAATTTATTTTTTAGTTTCATATATCACCACTTTCTGGTACAATTGACTAGTCAGACGAAATGGATTGTCGTCCGTTTCTGAATATAAGAGATATCATCTTTACTTAAAATAGTTGTTGTTAGCCATTTTAGTATATCGGATGATATTTTTTTTATACTCTTTTTTAACTTTTTCACCATATCATTTCCAGATGTATATATTTGTAAAAATACATCTGCTATTTGTATTAGCTGATAATGATTTTTCATAGCATTATAATCGGTACTATTAACATGAGTGATGTTGTAACGTTCATTCTTTTGAATATTAAATCCTTCATTTTCTATTTTCCAGCGTTCTCTTCCAGTATCTATTAATTCTTCAACTTTTTCTTCAGTTATTTCAAGATTTGTTAACCATTTAAATGTTGTTATTTTTTCCTCTTCTTCTCCATCTTCGTTTAATTCCTTTACCTTTATTGGTTTAAGAAATTTAAATATATTTACTTTCTTTTCTTTATAATCAATTTTATTTATCCAACATGTATCTTTTATAAATTCTTTTTCAGGATCTTCTACTAAATCAACTAAAGAATAAAATTCCTCTGCTAATGTTGGTATACTACCATCTTTAAACCTTATTATATAATCCCATTTCTTATCTGCGCAAATATTCATAACTGTTTCATTTGCATATAAACTATCTGCTAAAATAACTATTGGTAATCTTGGATAATCTTTTTTCATTTTTTGAGATAATCTTTTGAAAGCTTTTAATTCTGAATCTTGTTTTGTTACATTTTCACCTTCATTTTCAATAAATTCTGTACCAATACTTATTATTATATCGTCCGATAAAATTAATTTGGCTTCTAATATTTTATGACTATATACAGTATGTTCATTTTCTTTACCTCTATTAAACGTCTGAGTTAAGCAGTGTTCACAATGTCTTTTATTAAAACTAAAGACATACGTTGCATCAATTATGACTTTCCAGCTTTCCTTAAATAACCTAGCGCCATTAAATGTTTTTCTTCTAATTATTTCTTTGATCATTTCTTTTTTTACACGTTCCAATTCCTCTGGTTTTAACCTTTTCAATAAATTGTTTATTGTTACATAATGTGGTATATCATCATTTTCTTCGTCACCTAAAAGCAATTTGAAATTATTTACTGATGCATTAGTATTAAACTCTGTTGTCATTCCAGACATCGTTTCAATATTTGTTACATTTTTCATTATTATAACAAATAACAGCTGATAAATTTCATATTTTGTATAACTTTGATGTCTTGGATCTTTTACTGAATTTAATTTTTTGAATAAATCTTTTACAAAATGATTCATAAACTTCATGATTTCTCTTAATTGATTTTTTTCTTGTTCTTTTAACTTACGTGCTTCAAATCTTTTCATTTCAACTCCTTTGCGTAATCTTTTTTCTTTTATTTTATCACATTTAGGAGTTTTTGTTGATAGTTAAGTATCTTTTATTGCGAAATT
>JAYEHA010000411.1:0-1645 GCA_034659335.1 Bacillota bacterium | reverse complement strand
AAAATAATAATTGGGGTTATATTAATAGTTTGTATTTCTAGTATATTTTCTGCTTGTGATAAAAATAATGAAATTGAAACTGTAGTAAAAGAAGATAAAATTACTATTGGATTTGCTATGGATACATTGAAGGAAGAAAGATGGCAAAGGGATAGAGATATTTTTGTTGCTGAATCTGAAAAACTTGGAGCAGAAGTTTTAGTATTGGCTGCAAATGGTGATGATAATAAGCAAATTGAGCAAGTAAAATACTTATTAAGTAAAGGGGTAGATATTTTAGTTGTTGTTCCTCATGATGGAGTTATAGTTGAGGAAATTGTTGAATTAGCGCATAAGAATGGAGTAAAAGTGATTGCTTATGATAGAATTCTTCAAGGAAATGTTGATTATTATATATCATTTGATAATGAAAAAGTTGGAGAAATTCAAGCAAAATATATTATAGAGAATCTTAAAATTACTAAAGGAAATATTGTATATATTGGAGGGGCAAGTACTGATAATAATGCGTTATTATTTAGAGATGGTGTTATGAAAGTATTAGATAATTATGATGATATTAATGTTATTTATAATGAATTTACTAATGATTGGAGTCCTAGTGTAGCTAGGAAACATGTTGAATTCGTATTAGATTCGAGTGAAGAAGTTATTGATGTTATAATTTGTGCTAATGATGCATTAGCAGGAGCAATTTCAGTGTTATTAGCTGAACGTCAAATAGATTTAATTTTAATGGGTCAAGATGCTGAAATATCGGCTTGTCAAAGAATTGTTGAAGGTAATCAAACTATGACTGTATATAAAGATGTTAGATTATTGGCAAAGCAAGCAGCAGAAATAGCAGTTGATATTGTCAACGGAAAGGAAATTAATACTGTAAGAATAGTGGAAAATAAAACTAGAAATATTAAATCAATATTGTTAGAGCCAACTTTAGTAGATGTTAATAATATGGTAGAAGTAATTATAAAAAGCAGTTTTCATAAGTATGAAGACGTTTATAGAAATGTTTTACTAAAGGATAGACCAGATAATTAACAAAACGTTCGGTTAGGAGGTTTTATGAAAATTGATAATTATATTGTAATTATTATTGTGTTTTTATTAATGTCGTTATTTATATATAGTTCTTTATCTATGATTAATGAAGGATATAGTAGTTATAAGAAGGACTATGTTAAGAAATTTGTGCTAATAAAAGAAGAAGATAATGATTATTTTTGGGATCGAATTGAAAATGGCATTGTTGATATATGTGATGCAAATGACATTGCTATTGAGATATTAGATGTTTCTACTACTAATTTAGTATCTCAAAAAGAGGTTTTAGAAATGGCTATTATTAGTAAACCAAATGGAATTATAATGAATGGTTATAATAGTGAACAAATGCAAGATGTACTAGAAGATGCACAAATAAATAATATTCCAATAGTTTTCATTAATGATGATGGAGTTAATTTGCTTAGAAAGGCGTATGTTGGACCGAATAATTATAAAATAGGACAAAAAGCTATTCAAGAATTAACTAAAGATAGAAATAAAGATGTAAATGTTTTAATTGTGGATGATGATAATCTTCAAAATAGGAGTTTATTAATAGATGGAATTATTAGTGAAATTGATCGTAATACAAATATTA
>JAYEHA010000410.1:0-1645 GCA_034659335.1 Bacillota bacterium | reverse complement strand
TTGGAATATTATCTTTCTCTACTGCATCAATAACAGGCTGAAGAAAATTATATCTATTACTTTTAAGTGGATTTTTAAAATCTATACATATAATTTCATAATCCATATTTTTTAAAAATGGATATGTATATGTGAAAAGTTCTCCCTTTGGATCACTTAAAATCATACTTTCTTCTGCAAGTCCAATTGCTCCAATCGATTGTAAAAGTACATTCCTTGTTTTACCTGATCTTGTAGCTCCAATACATAAAGTATGAGTATCATCATCAATATAGTAAATCTTTTCAGTTTTATTAGTTTTTATTGAACCAATAACAATTCCACCACTCTCTATCTTGGGTAGTTGATATTTTTTCTGATAACCTTGTTCTTTGACTTTATTCTTTGATGTATTATATAATTTTTCATTTTTAATGGTGATTTCATATTCTTTTGATTCTTCCACTTTTGATTTTTCATCTTTTCCATCTTTACTTTTTTCATCTGCTATCACCCTCTCATTAATCCTTTTTAATTCTTTTTTAGTTTTAGCTAAAAATGGTTTAAAACTGCTACTCTTTGAATCCAATATAAAACTTTTAAAAACACTATCTTTTTCTTTATCCGTTAACCATTTTGCTGATCCAAACTGTTTTTGCCCAGCTATTTCCGGCGTCCATATTTCTGGTGTTATTTCAACTAATTCTGATTGATATGGCTTGTGATTAGCTACATAATAGTAAATAGCACTTAATAAGATAAATCCCTGTAAGCATAGAAATAGCGACAAATGAGCTTCACTTGTCGCCATACTATTAATACATTCTTTAATTGAAATCAGTGATAATACCTTCATCTGTTTTGATAATAAAAAATGTAGATTCGTGGAAAAATAAATATTTATCCATAAACCTACAAGAAATATTAAAGTTGATATCATTAACTTTTGTCTTTTATACTTCATTTATTCCATCACCTCACAGTTCAAGCTCATCATCACTTACAAGTTCTAATTCTTCATATTTTTCATGTCTTACAATTTCAGGTACAATATCTTCAATCTTATCAAGTACTGATCCAATTGCTTTTTCATTTTTATATTCAATATTTGGATCTAATCCAACATAACTAATCAAATTTGTATAAATAAGCTTCATTTCTGTTTCAGTAAACATTTTGCTTTTATCAATTAAGCCACATCTAGTTACCATATTTTCTTTAGCATTTTCATAATCAGTAAAATAATGTCCAAAATTAACAGCTTTACCATCATAAGAATACTGCCAAGTAACAAATTCATATTCATGATTCGTTTCGCACATAGCAAAGACATATCCATTATAGTCCATTAATTTTTTATAGCCATCTCTAAGTCCTTCTACTTTTAAATCTTCTGCATTTTCAAAAGCAATTATATATTCTTTTACAGTATTTAAAGTCCTTCTAATATCAAAATATTCATTAGTTGAAATTTCTCCATTTTTAAATAATATACATAGCTTTTTTTCATCATCATAAATATATCCATGATGATTAGCATTATCTGATAATTCAATTCTATAACCCTGTTTTTTAATTTGTCTTATAAACTCATTAACTATTTTCATTTTATTAATCATTCTTATCACCCTCTTTTTTTACATTTCACGACCAGTTTCCTTATCCC
>JAYEHA010000409.1:0-1646 GCA_034659335.1 Bacillota bacterium | reverse complement strand
AATAAAATTTCTTTTGTAATATAACCACTTATTTTATTTTCAAAATAATTTTCTATAACACTGTATATTTCATAATTCCGAAATATTTCTATTATTTTTTTATCCATAGATTTATTTTCTTTTATATGAAACATCTTTTGAGCTTCAGGATTGATAAACAATATTTTTTTTTCATTACTAATTGCAATAATTCCATTAATCATACTATCTAAAGTTGCAGTTAATCTACTATTTATAGTATTTATTTCATTTATTTTTATTTCAAGTTCATTACTCATATAATTAAAACTATCTGCTAAGACTCTATATTCATCATTAGAATTTATATAGATTTTTTCGCTAAAATTTCCCTTTGATATTCTTTTTGTGCCATTAATTAATTCATTAAGCGGACTAATTAAATAATTACTAAATCGTAGACCAATCATTAATGCAAAAAATATCCCTATAATTGATGCAATCATATAATTATTAAAAAGATTATTACTAACTATTTCTAATTCATGAATTGGTTTTGATACTCTTATCACTAGAATATCTCCATTATATTGAATAGGATATGCAATATATAAAAAATCTATTCCTAATGTATCACTATGCCTAATAGATGTTCCAATTTTTCCATTAAACGCCTCTATTATTTCAAATCGATCTTTATGATTATCTAATGTAGCAATATCAGCATCAGAATCTCCAATAACAATACCATTTTTATCAATAAAAGTAATACGAGATTCAATCAACTTTGAAATCTTAATTGAATCATTTTGAAAATTAAAACTATCATTACTTTCTATATTATTAGCAATCATTTTTGCATAGTCAATCATAGATTGTTGCAAATTATTTTTATATTCATTTTCCGAATAATTAATTGATATTACTCCAATAATAACTACTCCAATAAGAAATAATATTGTGAAATTTATAAGTATTTTATTTTTCATAAATCCTCCAAATTTTCATCGGTCTACTTAATTAAATATCCTATCCCCCTAATAGTATGAATTATACTATCTTCCTTATCTGAATCAAGTTTACTTCTTAAATGTCTTATATGTACATCTATAGTTCTAGTTTCTCCATAATACTCATATCCCCAAATTTCATCTAAAAGCTGATTTCTAGTAATAGTTTTCCCTCTATTTTTCAATAATAACTTTAACACTTCAAACTCTTTTAATGATAATGGAATAATTTTTCCATCTTTTACAACTTCGTATTTTTCCAAATCTATAACTAAATTTCTATATTCAATTATTTTACTATAAAATTTATTAACTTCTCTATCGCTTCTTCTTAAATGCGCTTTTACTCTTGAAAGAAATTCATTTATAGAGAATGGTTTAGTTATATAATCATCGGCTCCCATTTCAAAACCTACAATTTTGTCAATTTCTGAAGTTTTAGCAGTAAGTAAAATAACAGGAATATTTTTTACTCTTTCATCACTACGTAATCTAGTTAAAACAGAAAGCCCATCTAATTTTGGTATCATAATATCTAGAAGAATTAAATCAGGCATAAAATCATATATTTTTACTAAACCTTCTTCACCTTGATGTGCTATATCTACAATGTAATTATTAGCTTCTAAATTAAATTTTATAAGTTCAACAATATTTATGTCATCTTCTATAATAAGA
>JAYEHA010000408.1:0-1648 GCA_034659335.1 Bacillota bacterium | reverse complement strand
GTGAAGAAGGATTGTTGTTGTATTATAGATTTAAGCCTGATATTGTATTAATTGATATGATGTGTGAAGGATTAAACGGGTTTGATTTTTATGATGAGATTTATGATAATAATACACATAAAGCTTTGATTATTGCTACATCAAATAAAGTATTATTTTCTGAGGAAGATTATTTGATGAGTTATGGCTTTGATGCATATATTCCTAAACCGATTGATTGTAGCGAATTAGAAAGTAAAATTGATGAAATGATTGAGGACGGGAAAAATGGATAAATTTAGATTATTGGCAACAACTGCATTTGGGACTGAGGGGATTACAAAGAAAGAAATAAAAAAATTAGGATTTAAAAATATTTTGGTTGAGAATGGCAAAGTATTTTTTGATTCAGATAAGGCTGGTATCTGTAAAGCGAATTTATGGCTTAGGACAGCAAGTAAAGTATATTGGGTAATAGGTGAATTTAATAGTTCGACTTTTAGTGATTTATATGATGACGTTTATGATTTGCCGTGGGATGAAATATTAAATGAAAATGCAAAGTTTCCGGTAAATGCAAAATCTATTAAATCAACTTTGTATAGCTTACCCTCAATACAATCTATATCTAAGAAGGCTATTGTTGATAAGTTGAAGAGTAAACTTGATGTTGAAATTCTTGATGAAAGTAAAGAAGAATATGAAATATTAATTGATATATTAAATGATAAAGTTACTGTACGAATTAATACATCTGGTGAAGGTTTATTTAAAAGAGGTTATAGGTTAGAAAATAATGATGCTCCAATGAGAGAAACTTTAGCTGCTACTTTAGTAAGTATTTCTAATTGGAAATCAAGCATTCCTTTAATAGATCCTATGTGTGGAACTGGGACAATATTAATTGAAGCTGCATTATATGGGAATAATATTGCGCCTGGATTATATAGAAATTTTGAGTTTGAAAAATGGTCTTTTATAAGTGAAGAACTTATTAATAGAGAAAGAGAATTTGCTCTACAGCAAATTACTAATAGAGAAATGACAATAAAAGGTTATGATATTGATGAAGAAGTAATTGAGGTTGCAAAAGCAAATGCTTTAAGGGCTGGCGTTTTAGAAAATATAGAATTTAGTAATAGAGATTTAAAAGAATTTGACACAGAAATAGAATATGGTTATCTTATTTCAAACCCTCCATATGGTGAGAGATTGGGAAGTTATGACGATGCAAAATATATTAATGCTTTATTAGGGGAAACATTTAATGAATTAAAAACATGGTCTATGTATATATTTACCGCTTTCGATGAGTTTGAATATGTTTTTGGTAAAAAAGCAACAAAAAATAGAAAAATGTATAATGGTAAATTAAAATGTTATTTTTATCAATATTATGGTCCACGACCTCCAAAAAACAGATTGTAGGTGAATATGTATAAAATTAGGAAGAAAGGATATAGTTTTATTTCATTATTATTATTATTATTGATTATTATTATTGTATTTAATTTTAAAGCTATTAGCAATTCCATTCATCCAGATTTAAGTTTTGGTAAAGCAAAAATTGCTGAAAAATATAATGCGAAAAAGGATAATTTTGAGAATGAGAGAAGTGTTTTTATTGTTCAAGATGGATTACTTGAAATTAAAGATAATAAATTATTTT
>JAYEHA010000407.1:0-8705 GCA_034659335.1 Bacillota bacterium | reverse complement strand
CTTCAATATATTTCATTTTATCATCAATATTTAACTCATTAATAATTTTTTTTATTTCTTTTACCGATAACTCATTGATATTTTCCATTTTCACACCTCTCTATGTAAAGTACTATTTTTCAAAGTAGAAAAAAACTCCCCAAGAATGATATAATATAGTTAGTGAAACAAATAAAATATCATCTTAAAAGGAGTTTTAACTTATGTTAGTATACCATAAAATTCACTAGAAAATAATGAAATTATCAAAACAATTTCAATTTTAATAAAACAAATATTAATTTTAAAATTTCGCATTTTTTTCATAAATTGATTGTATATATTCATCTAATTTCGAATTAAAATCAGAAATCCCTACATATAACAATTTATCTGTTCCATTAACAACCTCATCAGAATTAGGAGATAACATAATCCTTCCATCTTTTACAATTCCAATCAAATCAATCCCAGTATTTTTCTTTAAATTCAATTCTGCAATTGTTATTTCAAAATCAACTTTACCATAATTTATACAATATTCATATACTCTGATATGAGAACTATTTTTAAATCTACTCGTATAATCAATAATCGACTTCATAGTATCATTCATTTTTTCTTCAATTTCATCTCGCTGCTTCATTAAATTTAATAATTCGTCTTTTAACTCATTTACATTTGTTTTAATTTGATAATTTTCTATAAAGTCTTTAGCTCTTGAAACAGATAAAACATGTACACCATTCCCACGTTTAACTTCAACAATATTAACCTCTGAAAGTAATTTCATAGCTTTTCGTATAGTTTCTGGAGAAACATTATATTCACTAGCTAATGTTGTTCTTCCACTTATTTTTTGTCCAATAACCAACTCTTTTTTTCTTATACGAGAAGCTACATCTACAGCCACCTGTAAATAAATAGGAATTGAATTTTTTTTACCCATCAAAACACCTCACAGTTACTTTATAATATATTAATTAATTAAACCATTTTCTTTAAGAAATTCTACCGCAACATCTTTTTCGTTTTCTCCTAACGTATCAACTTTATAATTCATTTGTTGCATAGTCTCCTCAGTAATTATATCATCAAATTTCAATAATAACTCATAAACTTCAGAATTATTTCTCATAAATTCTCCATTAAATATTGGAGCTGCATAATATGGTGGGAAAAAACCTTTATCATCTTCTAAAATAGTTAAATCAAATTCAATAAGCTTTCCATCTGTAGAAAATGCATCCATAACATCACCCTTTTTTCCTTCAATTGCAACATATCTTAGTCCTGGATCCATTCCTTTTAGATTAGCAAAATCAAAACCACCGTAGGTTTCAATAACACCAGGTAATCCATCTGCTCTTTCAATAAATTCAGGTGTTGCAATCATTGTCAATTCATTAGCTACTTCTGATAAATCAGAAAAAGTTTTTAAATTATACTCTTCTGCAATTTCATTACGTACTGCAAAAGTATAAGTATTATTAAACCCTACAGGTAATCCCCATTCAACATCAAAATCTTTTTTATAAACTTCTTTTACATAATCGTAAATTTTATCAGGATCTTTTAATTCTGACTCACCTAATATTGCTCCATACGCTGTACCAGTATATGCAGGATATATTGATATTTCACCACTTTTAAGTGCTTCAAAAACAATATTTGTTCCACCAAATTCAGTAATATTAACAACTAAATCTGTATTTTCCTCAATTAATGTTCCAAATAACTGAGCTAATACTCTTTGCTCAGTAAAATTCTTATGACCTATTTCTACCACATTACTTTCTGCCCCACAAGCAGTTAACGACATAACTATTACAAACATTAAAACAATACTTAAAATTTTTTTCATATTTTCTCCTCTTCTTCTTCTCTATCCTAATTAGCTTCTCTCATACCTTTCGGTGTTATATGATATTCAAAATAACCTAATATAGCATCAACTGATAATGCCAAAATTGCAGTTGGTATTGCACCAGCTAACAAATAATTGTTATTATACATTGATATTCCTTTAAAAATAAAATCTCCTAATCCACCTGCACCAATAAGTGACGCAATTGTCGCTGTTCCAATATTAATTACTGTGGATATTCTAATTCCAGCCATAATTACAGGCAATGCCAATGGTATTTCTACCATAGATAATATTTCCCTATTTTTCATTCCCATCCCTCTACCAGCTTCTATAGCTGCAGGATCAACATTTGTTATTCCAATATATGTGTTTTTTATAATTGGCAACAATGCATATAAAAATAACACAACTACTGATGGTACTAAACCAACACCTAAAAAAGGAATAACAAGCCCAAACAATGCTAAACTTGGTAAAGTTTGAAAAACATTTGCAGTTCCTAAAACATATTGTGCAGCTTTAGTATATCTAGTAATAAATATTCCCACTGGAACACCAACAATAATAGCAAAAAAAACTGCAATTCCAGTAATTTGAAGATGTTCTCCAACTAATTTAATAATATCTGGATATCTATCTAATAAAAATTCCCAAAAGGATGCTCTACTACCCATTATTCAACTCCTTTCGAACTTCTTCTTTATCATAATCAACCGTTAAATCCGTGATTATATTAATAATATCTGACTCATTAATTACTCCAGAAAGCATTTCTTCTTTATCATTTACGAAAACTGTTTTCAAGTTATTTACACTAATATAGCTTAAAACTTCTACCATATTCATCTTTTCATTAATACAATATACAGGTTTTCTCATTATATCTTTCATTTTAATCTCATGAACATTTGCATGTTTAAGTTCTAGAGCAGTTACATATCCTATAATTTGCTGCGGTTTCTCAGATTGTTTAGTAACAACAGCTACCATAGTCACTTTCTTTTTCTTCATAAGCTCTTTTACATAAGCTGGATTTCTATTTGCCCCTACTTTAACAACATCTTTATCCATAATATCTTTTGCATAAAGCATTTCAGGCGAGCGCCATAGCCTATCTTTACCAACAAAATACTCTACATATTCATTTTTCGGATTTTTTAAAATATTTTCTGGAGTATCATATTGTAAAATTTTTCCATCTTTCATAACAGCAATTTTATCTCCTAGTTTAAGAGCCTCATCCATATCATGTGTTACAAAAATAATAGTTTTAGCAATTTCCTCTTGTAATTTTAATAACTCATTTTGTAATTGTTCTCTTGTAATTGGATCTAACGCACTAAATGGTTCATCCATCAAAATAACATCAGGATTTATTGCTAAAGCACGTGCAACACCGATTCTTTGCTGCTGCCCACCACTTAACTCCCTAGGATATCTATCATAATATTCTTCACCAGGCAATTCCACTAATTCTAATAATTCCATAGCCCTTTTTTTTCTTTTCTCAAGATTCCATTTCTTTAATTTTGGAATCAATTCAATATTTTCCCCTACAGTCATATGCGGAAATAACCCCACTTTTTGAATAACATATCCAATACGTCTCCTCAATTCATAAGGACTTATATCTTTAATATTTTTACCATCCATAGTTATTGTTCCATTTGTAGTTTCGACTAATCTATTTATCATTTTCATAGTTGTTGTTTTACCACATCCCGATTCGCCAATTAAAACAACAAATTCGCCATGCTTAATTTTTAAATTTAAACTATCAACAACATTATTTCCAACTTCAAATGCTTTGCTCACATTTTTAAGTTCAATCAATTTATAACCTCCTTTATGACATCTTCATTTTTATTGACAAGTTGTTTCTTATGCAACAACCTAATGCTAACATAGAGATTGTCACTTGTCAAATATTTATATCTTTTTATTTATTTCAATTAATAGCATGGAAAATAATAAATTGAATAAAAAAAATTAAGAGAACTGATATCAGTCCTCTTAATAAATTATTTTGCTTTTCTATCTTTAATTTTTGCAGCTTTTCCAACTCTACCTTTTAAATATTTAAGATTAGCTCTTCTTACTTTACCTCTCTTAAGCACTTTAATTTCAGTAATTTTTGGTGAATGTACTGGCATTGTTTTTTCAACCCCTACACCATTTGAAATTTTTCTAACAGTAAAAGTTTCGCTAATTCCACCATTTTGTCTTTTCATTACTACACCTGTGAAAAGTTGAACCCTTTCTCTTTTACCCTCTTTAATCAAGATACCTACTTCTATAGTATCTCCTGAAATAAAATGTGGAATATCTTGTTTCATATTCTCTTTTCCTAATTCAATAAGAATGTTTTGGTTTAACATCGTGTTTCCTCCTTCATTTATGCGTTCTTGATGAGCATTTCATTCAGAGGACCGCAATATAACTATCATATTATATCATTAACTTTAGTGTTTTACAAATTTTTTTCAATCACTTTTTTAATCTTTTTATATATTTTATCATTAGTGTCTAATTCACTTAAAATTTTATTAATCATATCCGGTCTTTTATTAAAAGTACTTAGTATTTGCTCTTTTTCTCGCCAATTATTTATTTCTTTATGATTGCCACTTAATAAAACATCCGGAACTTTGATGTCATCAAACACTTGCGGTCTTGTATAATGCGGATAATCTAATAATCCGTTGTAATGACTATCTTCTTCAAACGAACCCTTAGCACCTATCACATTAGGTATTAATCTAGCAACTGCATCAATCATTACCATAGCGCCCAATTCTCCACCAGTAAGTACATAATCCCCTATAGAAATTTCTTCATCTATATAATTATCGACAATTCTTTGATCTATTCCTTCATAATGTCCACAAACTAAAATTAATTCTTCTTCCGTTGATAAACGTTTAGCTATTTTTTGACTAAACTTTTTACCCTTAGGCGTTAAAAAAATAACTTTATTATTTTTATTTTTAGCAAATTCAATTGAATCTTTTAAAGGTTGTGGTGTCATAACCATACCAGGACCTCCACCATATGGTGAATCATCAACACTTTTATGCTTATCATTTGAAAAATCTCTTATATTAATTAATTCTACGTTTATTATTTCATTTTGAATTGCTCGTCCTATAAGGCTTGCATTTAAAAAACTACTAAACATCTCAGGAAAAAGCGTTAATACCTTAATATCCATTATAATAACCCATCAATATTTTTAAATAAAATACATTTGTTTTTCATATCTCTTTCCTCAATAAAATTATCGTGTAAAGGAATCATAAAGGTTTTCTCTGAATCCTTAATAATAAAGACTCCTTGCGCTGATTTAACAACATCAATATCAACTATTTCACCAATATCTATACCATTATAATATGCCCTAAAACCTATAACTTCATCAATTAAAAATTCATTTTCTTCTAATTTGATATCATTTTTAAATAAATGGAGTTTTTTCTTAATGAAATTTTCAGCTTCATTAATATCATCAATACCTTTAAGTTTTAATATTAATAATTTTTTTTTAAATCTAAATTTTTCAATAATAAACTTCTCGTTATCAATATAGAAAAATTTAAAATTTTTAAAATTCTCACTATATCCCTCATATAAAGAAACTCTAAGTTCACCTTTTAATGCTTGAGTACTTACTATTTCTCCAATAAAATATTTTTTATCCACAAAGTTCACCTCACTTAAAAAAAAGAATCCTCAAAAGAGAATTCTAATAACTACTGACTAATTTCAATAACTACTTTTTGGTTTTTCTTTGTTGCAGCTGCTTTAGCAACCGTTCTTATTGCTTTTGCAATTTTACCTTGCTTCCCAATAACTTTTCCCATATCTTGTTCAGCAACTCGCAAGCGAATCTTAACTATTCCATTTTCAATTACTTCTTGAACTTCAACTTCATCTGGACTATCAACTAGTTCTTTAGCAATTAATTCGATTAAAGCTTTCACTTTACACCTCCGACAATTACAAATTAAAGTATATTGTGCTTAACAAATAATTCTTTTACACTATCTGAAACTTGTGCTCCATTTGCTAACCATTTTTTTACTTTTTCTTCATCGATTTTAACTTCTTCTTTTCTTAATGGATTATAGTAACCCAATTCTTCAATAAAATTTCCTTTACTTGGATGACGTCTAGAATCTCCAACCACTATTCTGTAAAAAGGTTTTTTCTTTGCACCCATTCTTCTAAATCTAATTTTAACCATTATTTTCCTCCTATTAAATCTTAATTTATTTAAAACGGTAAGTTCATTCCACCGCCAGATAACATACTTCCCATGCCTTTCATTGAAGACATTTGTTGCATCATTTTCTTACTTTCCTTAAACTGTTTTATTAATTTATTAACATCTCTTGCTGTTGTTCCACTACCCTCGGCAATACGCTTTTTTCTACTTCCATTAATTAATTTTACGTTTTTTCTTTCTCCTGGTGTCATGCTTCTAATAATTGCCTGAATTTTATCCAATTCTTTTTCATCAACATTAACACCTTTTAAAGCTTTGCTATTCATTCCCGGAATCATTTTTAAAATATCTCCCATTGAACCCATATTTCTCATTTGCTCCATTTGTTCAAGAAAATCCTCAAAATCAAACTTATTGCTTTTAATTTTCTTTTGAAGTTCAACAGCTTTTTCTTCATCAAAAGCTTTTTCAGCTTTCTCAATTAAAGTTAATACATCACCCATTCCGAGTATTCTTGAAGCCATTCTATCGGGATAAAACTCTTCAATCTGATCAAGTTTTTCACCAACACCAATTAATTTAATCGGTTTTCCAGTAACTCTTCTTACCGAAAGGGCTGCACCACCACGAGTATCTCCATCAAGTTTTGTTAAAACAATACCTGATATTCCCATTTTTTCATCAAAATTCTTAGCTACATTAACAGCATCTTGACCAGTCATTGAATCAACAACTAATAAAATTTCTTTTGGATCTACTTCTCTTTTAATATTTATAAGCTCTTCCATCAAACTATCATCAATATGAAGTCTTCCAGCAGTATCTAAAATTACTAAATCTAATAAATTTTTCTTAGCATATTCTATTGATGCTTTTGCAATATTAACTGGATCAACCTTATCTCCCATTGAAAACACCGGGATGTCCAACTGCTCACCAACAATTTTTAACTGCTTTATAGCAGCAGGACGATATATATCACAAGCTACTAATAACGGTTTTTTATGATCTTTATCTTTAAGTAATTTTGAAATTTTTCCAGAAGTAGTAGTTTTACCTGCTCCTTGAAGTCCAATCATCATAATTACAGATGGAGTCTTAGAAGAATATTCGACTTTACTAATTTCTTCACCCATTAAATTTGTTAATTCTTCATTAACAATTTTAATCACTTGCTGTCCAGGCGATAAACTTTCTAACACCTCTGAACCAATCGATCTTTCTTTTACTATCTTAATAAATTCTTTAACGATTTTAAAATTAACGTCCGCTTCTAATAAAGCTAGTTTAACTTCTCTCATAGCAGCATTAACATCTTTTTCATTTAATTTTCCTCTACCTTTTAATTTCTTAAAAGCAGATTGAAGTTTTTCAGATAAATTATCTAGCATGCTATACCTCAATTCAATATATTTTTACAATCTCATCAACCATATTTTTTAATTTTTCTATATTCTTTTTAGTCACATCATCGCTAATATTTTTTTCAATCTTTATAATTAGTTCACTAAAATCGCCTAAAGAACTTCTAACAATTCCAAATCTTTCAACAAGTTCAAGCTTTTTTTCAAAGTTTTTTAATTTATCTCCACTTCGTTTAACAGTGTCATATACAGCTTGTCTAGATATATTTTTAATTTCCGAAATCTCACCTAAAGACAAATCATAATTACAATATAAATCTAAAATATTTTTTTGATTACTTGTTAACAAATTTCCATAAAAATCAAATAACATTATCAAATAATACTTTTCATTAATCATAACAACCCCTCACGAATACATATTATAAACCAAAATTAACATTGTGTCAAGCTTTTTACCTTTACACTTATTGAAATAATGCGTCAGCAAATTTTTCCGGCTTAAATACTTGCAAATCCTCAATTCCTTCACCAACACCAATTAATTTAACAGGAATATTTAACTCATGATTGATTGATAATATTACTCCACCTTTTGCAGTTCCGTCAAGTTTTGTTAATACTAATCCAGTAACATCTACAACCTCACTAAACAACTTTGCTTGACTTACTGCATTTTGACCAGTAGTAGCATCTAAAACTAATAACACTTCTTTATTTGCCTCTGGATATTCTCTATCAATAATTTTAAAAATTTTATGAAGTTCATTCATTAAGTTTTTCTTATTATGAAGTCGTCCAGCTGTATCACATAATAAGACATCTGTTTTTTTAGCTTTAGCAGATTGAATAGCATCAAATATTACTGCTGCTGCGTCAGACCCTTCTCCTTGTGAAACAACTTTAATATCACTTCTTTTACCCCATTCAATAAGCTGTTCATTAGCCGCCGCTCTAAAAGTGTCACCAGCAGCCATTAATACACTTTTCTTTTCATCATATTTAAGCTTATAAGCAATCTTACCAATAGTTGTAGTTTTACCAACACCATTTACACCAACCACTAAAATAATAGTAGGCGAAGATGATACTAATAGATGATTATCATTTTCCTTAAGTATATCTGATATTACCTCTTTAAGTGTATTTTTAATATTTGTCGCTTCTTTTATCTTTTTTTCTATTAATTTTTCTTTTAATTTATCAATAATATCAATTGTTGTATTCATACCAACATCAGCCATAATAAGTATTTCCTCTAACTCTT
>JAYEHA010000406.1:0-1651 GCA_034659335.1 Bacillota bacterium | reverse complement strand
AAAAACCAAGTTATCAACAGGTTTTATATGAAATTAAAAAAAACACTAAGAATGAGTACATAAGTTCTATTGAAAAAATTTACTTTTTGGAGCTGAGAGCGAGGCTTTCTCGGCTAATTTCGGTAAACTTAATTGCATTAGTAATTAAGTTAATTAAAATTTGTCTTAATTTACTTTGATCCAATTTTATCTCTAATGAACTTTTACTAAAATCAAAGATTAAATCGATTTCTTTGTTTTGAACGTTATTACTAAATATAACTTTCATTTCCTCTAATAAAGCAGATAATTTAAAATAATCAAATTTAATAGCTACCATGTTTGCTTCTAGTTTTGACATATCTAAAATATCATTAATTATATTTAACAAAGAATTGCTGGCTGTTATAATAGAATTTAAGTGATTTTGATGACAACTATTTTCTAATTCATCCTCTAAAATTTGACTAAAACCTATAACCGCATTTAAAGGAGTTCTAATTTCATGACTCATATTAGCTAAAAATTCAGATTTAAGTTGATTAGCTTGTTCTGCTTCCAATTTTGCTTTAATTAATTTAGCTTCATGTCTTTTTTTAAAAAAAGCATTTGTAAACATTTCAGCTAATAAATGAAGTAAAGCAATTTCATCGTCTCCTCAAATTTTAAATTTTTTACAGAATCAAACCCAACAAAACCGATAAGTTCATCTTTATTTATTAGAGTGATAACTATCAAACTAATAATATCTTGAGGATATAAAATTTGGTAAAGATTCCCATCTTTATTTAACTTATTAACATCGTCTACAATAATATTTTCTCCTGCTATATGCTTATTTATCCATTCTTTCATAAATCCCTCCATTGGAATTTCTTGTAAAGAATCTATAGCAGGATTAATGCCCTCGTTGCACCACTCTTGAGTATTGCTCATTACGTGTTTATCAAAATCGTATTTAAACACATAAGTCCTATCAATATTGATATAATTGCCTACTTCTCTTAAAGCTTTATTTATACTATCATCTAGGAGACCGCTCGAAAAGACTGATTTAATATATCAAAATTTCTATACCAATTAAACTTTGGAGACTATAAATTTTTTTATAACTTTCTTTTATTAACCCAACTTCCCTGTAAAAAATCCAAAAAAGGTGTTTTTTAGCGTATTTTTGAAAACAAACGTTGCAATCACTTGATAAAAAATGTAAATCTTTAATGTAGTGACCTAATTATTGAGAGAGTCAATAAAATTGTTACATTTCCAAAGTTTATATGTTATAATTTCTTATATAGGTCACATATTCGGAGGGCAAAATGTTTATTAGAAAAGTGGAAACGAAAAATATGTTATTGTCAAGTGAAATCTGACCCTTTATATATTTGAATATTGACCCACCTAGGGTAAAAAAATATTAATTAATTTCACCCATCCAATCTTGAGTTTCTTTTATACGATATGAGTTTCCACTCATATTTAATATATATGATTTATGTGTTAATCTGTCTACCATAGCTGCAGTTAATGCAGGATCATTAAATACTTCATTCCATCTCTTAAATGCTAAATTAGATGTTATAATTGTTGATTTTCTTTCTGCTCTTAATGATAGGAAAGAAAACAGTAATTCACTGCCTTCCTTATCAAAAGATATATAACCTAATTCATC
>JAYEHA010000405.1:741-1666 GCA_034659335.1 Bacillota bacterium | reverse complement strand
TATTTTTATTTAATTTTTTATTTAATTTTTTGAATTTCTTCTAAAAATTTTTCAATTGGTTGATTACCAACTAATTCAAATTCATCATTAATTACAATCTTTGGAACTCCACTAACATTAAATTTATTTGATAATTCATTAAATGTTTGAGCTTCAATCATTACACCATTAATATTTTCATTTAATAAAGCTAATTTATGTGCTTTTGAAACTGCTCCTGGACAATGTGGACAAGATAATGTAATAAACACTTTAATATCTACTTTTTTATCAATAGATTTTATTTGATTTTCTAAATCTTCCGGTAATTTTTCACCTAATCCAGAAACTTCTAATACACCTGTAACAAATGAATTGATTTCATGTCCAGCAGGAATACCATAATATTTAACACCATTATCTTTTTTATTTGAATCTAATAATACTATAGCAGGCACTTTATCAACATCTAATTCTTTAGCTTTTTCACTATCTTTTTCAATATCATAAACTTCAAGTTTAATTTTATCAGTAATGCTCTCAACTTCCATCATATAATCTTTTGTATCTTTACAAGAATCACATCCTGTTTCACCTAAAAATAATGCTATAGTTACTTCATTTTTCATTCCACCAAATACTTCTTTTAATTGACCTTTTACTTCTTCATTTAATAAACTCATTTTTTTCCTCCTAATTTTTGTTTAAATAATCTACTGCTGAAAGTGCAGCTTTTGCACCTTCAGATGATGCTATAATAATTTGCTTATAAGGTACATTTGTTACATCACCTACGGCAAAAATACCCTCTTCAGATGTTTCATTTTTTTCATTAATAACAATCTCTTTCTTCTCATTCAATTTAACTAAATTTTCAACAAACTTTGAATTTGGAACATATCCAATTTCTACAAATAATGCATTAGTCTTAAATACTACTTCTTCA
>JAYEHA010000405.1:0-731 GCA_034659335.1 Bacillota bacterium | reverse complement strand
CTTCATTTTTTTCTTTATTAAATGCAACCACACTATTTACTAACCTGTCACCTTTAACTTCTTTAATAGCATGACCAATAAATACTTCAACATTATCAATAGACTCTAATTTATCAACTAAAACTTTATCTGCTCTTAAAATACTTCTTTGAACTAATTTTACTGAAGAAGCAATTTTAGATAAATCTATTGCAGCTTCAACTGCTGAATTTCCTCCACCCGATACTATAACATCAAGCCCTTGAAATAATGGTCCATCACATATTGCACAATAAGTTACACCTTTACCATAAAACTCATCTTCACCTGGTACACCAATTTTTCTATTTAAACTACCAGTAGCAATAACAACAGTTTTAGTTTTAATAACTTCTCCATTATCAAGTAAAATTTCTTTAATCTTATTTGACTTAATTTCAGTTACTATTTTTTGTTCTAAAATAGGAATGTCATATACTTCTACATGACTTTTAAACTGTTTTACTAATTCTTCACCAGTAATTGACTCAAAACCTAAATAATTTTCAACTGAAGAAGTATCAGATACTTGACCACCAATACTACTAGCAACAATAGCTACATTAAGACCCTTACGTTTTGCATACATTGCTGATGACATACCACCTGGTCCACCACCAATAATTATTAAATCATACACTAAATCATAATCAAATTTCTTTTTATTACTAAACCCTAAATCAAAATTTAAACCCATTTTCTCACTCCCTACT
>JAYEHA010000404.1:0-1666 GCA_034659335.1 Bacillota bacterium | reverse complement strand
CAGCTTAATTAATAATCTATAGTTATTTAAAACTTAATCCTTAAAACCTTAGTTTTGATTGCTTATTTTTTGCTCATTTTTGTGATTCATTTAACGTAATTTTATTAGTCTATTTCGCAATTACCTATAAATCTAAATCTAATTATAAACTATCTAATCGTTTATGCAAGAAATTTGATTAGATGTAACATGTATGTAATATTTTTAACGTAATGATAACTAAAATTATTTTATTTTAATTGAAGATTATTTTATAATTTGGGTATACACTATAGTAAGAGGATTTTAATTGAAAGGGCGTTCTTATATGTTAAATTTTTACTTAGGAAATATTGCTGAATCAAGTCACATACTTGTAGTAGTATTCTTTTTATTAATAAAATTAATTATGTCGATATATGCATACAGTGATTCAAAAAAGAGAAATATGCAAGCAATAATGTGGATGCTACTTGTATTATTAATACCTAACTATATAGGCTTAATAATTTATTTAATTGTTAGACAAAATGATGATTATCTAAATTGTCCAAATTGTGGTTTTAAAGTTAAAAGAAGTTTTAAAATTTGCCCAAGTTGTAATCAACCATTAACTAAAATTTGCCCAAGTTGCAAAAAAATAGTTAAAGAAGATTGGAATGTTTGTCCATATTGTACAGAAATGTTAAAAAAGAATAATGAAAAAAAATAATATTTTTCATTATTATAAAAGGAGGTAATTATGTTAATAGTAAACATTAACTATATTCCTGGCTATGAAATTACAGAAACGCTAGGTTTAGTTGAAGCCAATGCAATACAATCAAAACACATTGGTAAAGATATTTTAAGCGGTTTTAAAACTTTAGTTGGCGGTCATTTAAGCGAATACGAACAAATGATGACTGAATCAAGAGCAGGAGCTAAGCAAGAAATGATGAATAAAGCTGAAAATTTGGGAGCTGATGCAATTATCAACATCCGTTATTCTAGTTCATCAATTGTACAAGGGGCTGCAGAAATATTATGCTATGGAACAGCAGTAAAAATCAAGAAAAAATAATAGAAAGCCTATTAGGCTTTCTATTTATATCATATAACAAATCTAGTTTCACTTCCTATATTAGATGATATTACTTCCAATCTACTTGGAATTCTATCCTTTAATTCTGGTACATGAGAAATTATACCTACTAATCTTCCGTTTTTTTGTAAATCAATTAAACAATTAATTGCACTATCTAATGATTCCGAATCAAGAGTTCCAAATCCCTCGTCAATAAACATAGTATCCAGTCTCACATTGCCAGCATATTCTTGTACCACATCAGATAAACCTAATGCCATAGCTAATGATGCTTTAAAACTTTCACCACCAGAAAGTGTTTTAACATGCCTAGTTTTTCCTGTATAATTATCAAAAACTTCAATTTCCAATCCACTTTGTTTATTTGCTCTTTCTTTTTTATCTGTTCTCAACATTTGATATCTTCCATCTGTCATTTTATCTAATCTAGTATTCGCAGCATATATAATATCTTCAAGAAATGCAGCAAGAACATAACGCTCAAATGATATTCTTTTTTCATTATTCCCATTTGCAACATTTGATAAATCTCCAATAATAAAAAATTTCTTTTCAATTTTTCCGACTTCTTTATTTAAAAACTTAATATTTTTCAATTCT
>JAYEHA010000403.1:5622-8793 GCA_034659335.1 Bacillota bacterium | reverse complement strand
AATCTAATTTCATATTTCTTGTAATCTCATTATCATAATTCAAAATTAAATAATCATGTTCACTTTGATTTATAAAAACTTTCTTTTTCGTATCTATATAATTTTTTAATGTTTTATGACGATTTAAATGATCTGGCGTAATATTTAATATTGCTGCAATTTTAGGTTTAAATTCACTAATTGTTTCAAGCTGAAATGAACTAACCTCAGTAATTAAAAATGTATCTTCATTTGTATCAAATATTTTTGATATCACAGGAAGCCCAATATTCCCTACAATATAACTATGTAAATTTGCATTTTCAAATATAAGACCAGTAAGTGCAGTTGTTGTTGTCTTCCCATTTGTACCTGTAATAGCAATAAAATCACCATCAAGCAATCTATACGCTAATTCTAATTCACCGATTACTTCAATATTATTTTTTATTGCAGTTTTAACGGGTACTATATTTAAAGGAACTCCTGGAGACAATATAACAAAATCGATATTAGTGAAATCTTCAATATGATTTCCCAAAACAAATTCATTTACATATGGCTCAACTTCACTAATAATATCTAACAATCTATTTTCATTTTTAATATCATTCATTATAATATATGCACCTAATTTATTAAGCACTTTGGCAGTAGAAATACCCGAACGAGCCATTCCAATAATTAATATTTTTTTACCTTTTATATCCATATAATCCTCCTAGAAAAATAACAAAAGCAAACCTATTAAACATCCTATAATAGTAACTAAAGTAAATTTTTTTACAATGTTTTTTTCTGAATAACCACTAAGCTCATAATGATGATGAATTGGAGTCATTTTAAAAACTCTTTTTCCATATCTCTTAAAAAAATATACTTGAATTATTACAGAAATAGTTTCTAACATATATATAACGCCCACTATAGGTATTAATAATTGTAATTTTAAAACAATAGCAAGACTTGCAATTAAACCGCCTAAAGAAAGTGATCCAACATCACCCATAAATATTTTTGCCGGATTCCAATTATAATATAAAAAACCGAACAATGCCCCTATCATAGAAATTATTATAATAGCCAGAAAATTTTCTTTTAAAACAACTGATACAATTAAAAAGAAACTTAAAACAATAATTGTAACTGTAGTAGATAAACCATCTAATCCATCTGTTAAATTCACACTATTTGTCAATGCTACTACAAAAAAAATATTAAAAGGTATATAGAATAACCTCATCTCAAAACTTCTACTAATAAACGGTATAAAAACATCTGATCCAAGGTAATAATAACCCAATATTGAAACAAGTAATGCCACAAGTATTTGAGAAACAATTTTTTGCTTTGGAGATATCCCTTCATTACTCTTTAATTTTATTATTTTATAATCATCAATAAATCCAATTAAGGCCAAACCTAATGAGGCAACTATAATAATAAATAAATCAATATTAAAATTATAATTTACTAATATTACAATTGAAAAAGATAATATAAATATTATTCCTCCCATAGTAGGAGTTCCTGTTTTTTTAAAATGAGATTTTGGTCCTTCTTCTCTAATACTTTGACCATATTTTAAAATAGTAAGTTTCTTAATTAATAACTTTCCTAATATCAATGAAACTATAAATCCTAATAAAAACGAAGTATAAACATTTAATTGATTTGCCATAAAACACTCCTTACCCAATTGATAAAATCCAACTAATTCATTATACCATAAATCTATTATTCATTAAAATTAGGTTTTATACCAATATGCCTTAATGTATACTGTAATATATCCTTTACTATAGGAGCAGCAACTACAGAACCATAATTGCTTTTTTGAGGTTCGTCTACTATCACTAAGACTGCAATCTGCGGATCATCTACAGGTGCAAATGCAAAAAATGATGCAAGTGCTTTTTCTTCATCATATTGCCCATCAATTAATTTTATAGTCGTTCCTGTTTTTCCACCTACTCTTATCCCAGGAATATTAACAGCTTTTCCAGAACCATTTATTACTACAGATTCAAGCATTAAGCGAATATCTTGTGACGTTTTATCAGAAATTATTTTTCTTTTTTTCCTACTTATATTTTCTTCAATAATTATATTTTGATCATTAACTGTTTTCTTAACTATTTTAGGTTCCACTAACTCTCCATTATTAATTATAGCCGATAAAGTTCTCATTAACTGAAGTGGAGTTACTGCAACCCCATGTCCATATCCCATTGTTGCCAATTCAACAGGTCCAATATCTTCTTTTTCTCTAACTTTATATTCAAAAACACCAGGTAAATTAATCATTAATTCATCATTAAATCCAAACTTAATCAATCCATCATGATATTTATCTCGTCCAATCCATTGTGCAACTTTTACAAATACAGGATTACAAGAATTCTCTAAAGCTTGTACAAAAGTTTCTTCTCCATGATGATTAGGATAAAACCAACATTTAATTCTTCTATCATACACATCTATATATCCAGTTTTTTCATTAAAAACAGTAGTAGGCGATACAACATTTTCCTCTAATCCAATAGCAGCAGTTACTATTTTAAAAGTAGAACCCGGTTCAACAACAGTTGATATATTCGGATTTTTCCAATTTTCATTCCATAACTCCACTTTTTCTTTATCTGATAGAGCATTATATTCTTCTTCTAATATATCAATTGGTTTAGAACGCGGATTATTTAAATCATAAGTAGGATTTGCTGCCATTGCCAAAATTTCTCCACTTTTAACATCCATAACTATAGCATATATTTTTTTTGCTCCTGTTTCTTCCATACCAATCATTATACTTTTTTCTGTAAAATACTGTATTACCTTATCTATAGTTAAATATACATTTGAACCATGAACTGGATTAACTATTTTTTCTTCTCCATACGGCAATTTTCTTCCAACTGCATCTGTTTTAACTTTTACAGAACCACTTATTCCCTTTAAAACATCATCTAGAGAATATTCAATTCCAGTAATACCATCTATATCAATATTAGTATGGCCAATAACACGAGAAGCAAGATTATCATTCGGATAAACCCTCATTGAATCATCTTCTATCCATACTCCACTATAATCTTTAGCTTTTAATTTTTCATATTTTTCTAAATCGATATGTCTTATTAACGAATAATTTTTCCTGTTTTCATTATATAAATAATCAAATTTTTCTTCAGT
>JAYEHA010000403.1:0-5612 GCA_034659335.1 Bacillota bacterium | reverse complement strand
AGAATTTCAATTAATCCATCCCTATTTTCAATATTAAACCTTTCTTTATCTAGATATACTCTATATTTTAATACGCTATATGCTAACTTTTCACCATTTCTATCAAATATAATCCCACGTTTAGCAGATAGTTCAAATGTTTTAATTTGATTTACCAAAGCTTTTTCAGAATAAAAATTTTTATTTAAAATTTGAATTTTATAATAATTAACACTTATATATAAAAAAAAGAAGGATATAACAATTACCAAAATGAATAATCTTCTTTTCATTAAATTATTTGGCTCATTCTTATTATTCTTCTTCTTCGTCATCGTATTCTCCAAGGTTAATTTTACTAACACAATTTACAACTTCATTTTCTTCATCCGCACTATACTCCCATTTTCTCTTAATATATATCGTTTGAGCAAGCGAAGGATATATCAAATTCAATTCATTTGCAGCTTTATTTTCAATCATATTTAAATCAAGGTTTTCACTTATCTCAGATTCTAAATTTTCTATACATAATTCTTTTGCTCTGATATCATTATCTAAATATAATGATTCCGCTTTAGACTTTACTATCAAGGAATTTCTTTGAATCAATAAATACGCAAGCAAAAATAGAATAACTATACATGAAAAATATAATAAAAATGAAAATAAATTATTAAAAAATCTTTCTCTCATTCTAATCTTTTTGTTATTTTCTTCAGCAATTTTTATTATTCTATTATTATTTTTAGTATAATAATCATAACTATATTCTCGAGCTACTCCCATAATATTCCTCGCTTCTATATTTTTTCTGCGACTCTTAATTTTGCACTTCTTGATCTAGTATTACTTTCTAACTCTTCATCTGAAGGATAAATTGGTTTTTTTGTTATAATTTTAACTTCTCTTGTTTTACCACAAGTACAAATTGGCATTCCCGGAGGACAGATACAATCAATGTATAAGTCTTTAAAAACATGTTTTACAATTCTATCCTCTAATGAATGGAATGTTATTATAACAATCCTACCACCTTTATTCATTCTCTTAACAATGTCATATATTGTCTTTTCAATTATTCCCAATTCATTATTAACTTCAATTCTAATCGCTTGAAAAATCCTTTTAGCAGGATGAGAATTGTTATATAACTCTTTCTTAGGTATTGAATTTTTTATTATTTCAACAAGCTCAAATGTTGTAGAAATTTCTTTCTCTTCTCTATAAGCTACAATTGAACTTGCAATTCTTTTAGAAAATTTTTCTTCACCATATTTAAAAAATATATCTATTAATTTATCATATGAATATTCATTAACAACATTCTTTGCAGTTATTGTTTCATTTTGATTCATCCTCATATCTAAATCTCCATTTTTCATATATGAAAAACCTCTTTCAGGATTATCAATCTGATATGAAGAAACGCCCAAATCTAACAAAACACCATCAATTTTATCAATTTCTAATTCATCTAAAACATTTATAATGTTTGAAAAATTGTTATGAATTAATTTATAATTTGAATTTATTTTCTTTAACACATCATCAGCTACTTTTAAAGCATCAATATCTTGATCAATTCCAATTAACATTCCGCTATCAATTTTACTTAAAATGTGCTTTGAATGACCCGCTCCACCTAAAGTTCCATCAACATAAATACCATCACTTTTAATCATTAAATTATCAATACATTCTTTTAACAATACCGATTCATGCTTAAAATCCATAAAATCACCTATATCCCTAATTCAGCCATTTTTTCAGCAATTTCATCATAACTAATATTATCTGGTTCATTATATTTTTCCCAGTTTTCTTTACTCCACAACTCAATTCTTTGTCCAACTCCAATTATCATTACTTCTTTATCAATTTGACTATGCTTTATCAAATTATTGCTAATATTAATACGTCCTTGTTTATCAACAATACATTCAGTTGCTCCTGCAAAAAACATACGCACAAAAGCTCTTGCATTCCTATTAGTCAATGGTAAAATTTTTAATTTCTCTTCAAAAACTTTCCATTCATCTTCTGGAAACAAAAACAAACAATTATCTAAACCTTTAGTCAAATAAAATTTATTATCTATATTTTCCCTTAATTTAGATGGTATATTTATTCGCCCTCGAGCATCAATTTTATGAGTATATTCCCCAATAAACATATTATCACCCCATACGTGGGTACTTTCCCCATATTATACCACACCATTCCCATTTTGATAAGTTTTTATTATAATAAAATAAAAAATCAACAAAAAAAAATGCTGCATATGCAACATTTTAATTTTTTTAATTTTTAATTCGCTCTTCTTTTTTAAGAAATAAATAATATCCACTTATAGCAATCAGTATTAAAGAAATAACTTGAGCCATTCTTAGAGAACCCAACATTAAACTATCTGTTCTAAGTCCTTCAATAAAAAATCTTCCAAAAGAATATAACCCTATATATATAGCAAAAATATCTCCATCTTTTTTCTTTAATTTTTTACCTAAAAATACCAATAATAAAAATATCATAATATTCCAAATCGATTCATATAAGAACGTAGGATGTACTTTTTGACCATCCACCATAATACCCCATGGCAAATCTGTTACTCCACCATGTGCTTCACCATTAGTAAAATTACCCCAACGACCAATAGCTTGACCTAAAATCAAAGCAAGCGCAGCAAAATCAGCAAGCTCAAAGAAATTTAATTTTCTTTTTTTACAAAATACAAATCCACTTATTAATCCACCAATTACCGCACCGTGTATCGCTAAGCCACCACCCCTTAAATTAATAATTTTTAAAAAGTCACCAGAATAATAACTCCAATTAAAAATTACATAATATAATCTTGCGCCAATTATTCCAAAAGGTATTACAACCAAAATCAGATCAATAATATCGTCTTCCTTATATCCATTTTTTTTAGTATACTTTAAGACCATAGTAGATCCTATTAATATTGCTAATGCCATAAAAATACCATACCATCTAACTTCTAAATTAAAAATTTTAAAAGCAATAGGATTAATCATCAAACTCACTCTCACTTTCTATAATTGAAATTACGGAATTATCAGTATTAAAGTGTTCTTTAAAAACTCTTTCAATATACCCTATTGAAATTTCTTCTAGTACATCCAAATACTCAAAACTATTAACGCCCTTAATATAATAATCAGTAAATAATGATGCAACAGACTGAAGAGAATTAAAAGATGCAATATATCTACCAGAAAATTTTCTTTTCGTTCTTATTAAATTTTCTTCGCTAAATCCACCCTTTTTAATACGATTAATTTCATCAAGTACTCTTTTATATAATTCTCTAGGATTATCAGATTCCCCACCAAATATTGTATGATGATAATATTCGCTAAATGAATGTTCAGTTGAAAAACTTTCATCAATCAATCCTTCTTCATATAAATCATTATAAAATTTACTAGATGCTCCAAAAAAACTTATTAATGCAATTTTAATTGCTAAAGATCTTTTAAATAATTCTTCATCAGAAAATTTTGTTACATCTTTAAATCCAAAAATGAACTTTGGTTGAGAAACATCCATATATTCGTGTATCTCTTTTAAATTCACAGATTCTTCTTCTTTTTCGATCACAACATTCGGTAAAGATTTTCTCATAACAAATTCTTCTGAAAGAGATTTTTCTATTGTTGTAAACACTTCATTTTCATCAAAATCACCTATAACAAAAATTATCATATTTTTAGGCGAATAAAAATAATTATAACATTCAATTAAATCATCCTTTGTAATTTCTTGAATTGATTCAACCGAACCAGCAATGTCTTCACGAATTCCATTTTTTTTATAAATAGCTTTAAGCGCATTGAAATAAACTTTCCAATCAGCATTATCTAAATACATTTTAATTTCTTGTTCAATAATTCCCTTTTCTTTTTCAACATTTTCATCCGTTATATGTGGTTTTTGAACAAAATTAACCAAAAGCTCAAGCGATTCATAAAAATTGTCTAATGTTGAAAAGTTATATGTTGTAGAATCAAATTTTGTATATGCATTAACATCTGCTCCTAATAGAGCAAACTTTTCAAAAATATTACCTTCATCTTCTTCAAAAATTTTATGTTCTAAGAAATGCGCAATACCAAATGGTTTTTCAATCACTTCATCTTTTTCATTCTTAAAAGAATTAAATATCGAACCATATTTTGTCATAAAATACGCATGCTTTTTCCTAAAATCTTTTTTTGGTAAGACAAATATCTTAAGCCCTGAATCATGTTCTGCTTGATATATCGTTTCATTAATTCTTTTATAATATTGTTTTTTAATTTCCATTTGTATGCACCTTTTCTTTTTCTTTAATAAAATGAATTATATCTAATTCAATTTTTTTACTAGCTTCAACAACTTGATCAGTTGTAATATTCTTATACTTTTCGATAACATACTTAATATCAATTTTTTTTCTTGTTAATCTTTGATCATAATAATAGTTAATAAAAGAATTCGGATAATCCCCTCTAGACTCTAATGAAGATATTATTGATTTTTTTGCAATATCCAATTCTTCTTTAGTAATTCCCCCGTTTTGTATTTTTTCAATATTATTTTTAATCAATTTAATAACTTCTTCTTTATCTTTAGTATTAATACCTGCCGCAATCAACATAATTGACTTAAATTTATCTAATTTAGCATATATATAATAAGATAAACTTTTTTCTTCCCTTATTTCATTAAACAACTTTGAATTTGCTCCACCACCAAGTACTGATGCAAAAAGAACGCTTGCTTCATAATTTTCATCTTCATATCTTATATTAGTTCTATATCCAAGTGTCAATTTAGCTTGCGAAACATCCATAGATTCTTCAATATATTTTACTTCCTTAATATTTTTATATGTCTTTTCTCTGTCAATTGATATTATTTCATCTCTTTCAAACACTAATTTTTCTCTAACTATTTTTTCAGTATAGTCAAAATCAATATCACCAATTATACATATATCAATCGGTGAACTTTTCAAAACTTCCTTATAATGTTTATACAAAGAAACAGAATCAATTTTTTGAACTTCTTCAACTGATCCATTTTCTGAAATTCTATAATTTTCATTTTCACACATATTCTCAACACATTGATGTAATGCATAATTCATTTTGTCATCTTTAATCGCTTTTATAGTTTGGATTAAAATTTTCTTTTCCTGCTCTAAATAAATTTCATTAAACATTCCATCAACTAAAAAAGGCTTATTTATTAATTCATTTAAAAGTTCAATTGATTCCTCGAATATTTTTTCAGCCCCAACGTATTTTTTATCAGGTATTTGCATTTTAAATTGGAACACATGCTTCTCTCCATATTTATGAACATCAGAAATTAAAATAGCACCAAATAGAGCATCTAAATTTTCATTAAACTCTTTTGCTGTTGGATAACTCGCAGTTCCACGTTCAAGAATTCTTGTCAAAACAGCATTTTTTGATGCTTCTGATTCTTTTAATGGTCTTTTAATATATACACCTATTAAATCTGTTTTAAATTTTTCAGATTTAATCAAATGTAATTTCACACCTTTATCAATTTCAATAATTTTAATATCACTTCTCATTTTACCCTCTTTCTAT
>JAYEHA010000402.1:0-8794 GCA_034659335.1 Bacillota bacterium | reverse complement strand
ACAGCCTAAAGTCTGCGTTATACTTGTCTACTAGAAATAGACTGACATTTAATCAGCAGACAACCTCGTAAGTTTCTTATAGGAATCCTCGTTCGTGACATTAGGAACGGGCGGGGAGGATGTCAAAGCTAATCTTTCTCTTTCTTTGCATTTAATATTTATAAATATAATTAGAGCAATCGTTAAGAAACCATAATCATTAAGCAATGTTACTTTAGAAAATAAATTTTGAATTAATGGACCACTTAAATATGTATTCACCCACTCTATTATTGTTTTATCAACGAATTGTATATATCTAAGCATATTTCCTCCAATTTTCTTTATATAGATCTATTATACATTTACTACGAATTTTTTTCTAATACTTTTATTAAAAAAAAAGCTAATCCGAAGAAAAGATTTCTGTTATTTTATCATATTACGGAAAGCTAATTTAAATACTAATCTTTCGATAATATTTTTAAGCATTGGTGAAACAGCCTCTTACTTTCTTCTACTTCCAACTTCTTTATTATCAAAGCATACCATCATTTTAGTTAATTTTCCTCCTAAACTTCTATATTTATCTATTAACAATAGAAAACCGCCTTTCGGCGGCCTTTTTAGTTCTTACTCAATTTCTAAATTATTTCTTATTTCATCTCGGATTTTAACTAATTCTTCGAATTCATACATAAACAATATTTTTTTATCTTTGATTAAATTTTCAACTGGTTTATCTTCTAAGACAAAGATTCTAAAAGTTTCAGCAATATCTTCGCCAGGATTTGTTGCTGCGTAATCTGAAACAAATTGGTCTTCATACTTTTCATAGAATTCATTTGTTATATCATAATTTTCTGAATCTGCATTATTTAACAATTCTTGATGTTCTTCATAAATATTATTCCAAAATTTCTGATAAAAAAGATTCATATATGAATTCTTATTAGTCCTTCCTTCTTCTACAATAAAAGTATCTACTTCTTCAATATTATTAACATCAATCTCAGAACTATTTAATGTTAATACATGTGCAAATTCATGTATTACAGTTCCGGTAAATTCTTCATTAAACTCACCATTTTCATCAAGTGCATCTTTAATATCAATAACTAATCTCCAAGTTGATAGATCATCATTTTCTTGATTCACAAAAGCCATTATATTACCATAGCCGTCTGTATTAATTACAAATATTTTTATCATGTTCATATAATCTTTTGGAATTATCTTTCTAATATGTTCCCACATTTTCTTATATCGTTTAATATCCATTTCACTAATATTTTTCTTGTGATTGATAAAATCTTTTCTAAATTCAATTTCACCATTAATAATATTAAATCTTGCTAAATGAATACTTCTTGTTTCTACTTGATTAAGTATTTCGATAGCCGATAATCCAACATCTGTAATTATCTTATCAATATCTTCCTGAATTCTATCAAGTGCATCCTGATTATCAGGTGAACTCTCATATATTCTATTATACTCTCCATCTAATTCAATAATCTTTTTACCTTGATCATTCGTGAACATGGAATCATATTTATAAACAACATCAGAATAACTATATAACGGTACTGATAACCCATATTCAATAGCAATATTTTCAAGTTTAAAATAAAGATTATCTATTTTTTCATAATCATCTTCATTATCAATTGCTTCTAGTTCATTTATTTGATCTAATACAATACTAAGCTCTAATTTCTGCTCTTCATTTAATTTTTGTAATTCAATTCCAAAGTATGTTCCTAAAGTCCACGCTTCAAAATCATTCTCTTTAGTAACTTCTTCCTCATTCTCAATTATTACTTTCTCATTTTGTTCAATTGTAGTCAATCTACAACTTACTAGTAATAAACTAGCCAATAATAATATGAGTATCCTGTTTTTCATTTCTATCTCCTTTGAATTATAATTAATATAACATAGCATAGCATATTAAATATTTTAAAAAAAGCTGCCCTGCTAATAGATAATAATAGTATGATATCGATAACTAAATTATAATTCATTATTTTTAATATATTTTAAGGAAATTATTAATTTTTTCTTAAGATGAATTATTTTATATATATAATGTAATATATTAAAAAAGAAACTCCAATTAAGGAGTTTGCATTCTAATAATTTACTATCATCGGTAATAATCTCTTGATATCAAAGTAAATCTATATTTTTGGAATTATAACAGAAACCTAACTATTTCCTTCTATAAAGTTAACATTACTTTCAGTTGCCTCTTCGCCTAAATTGTTATCAAAATTCAAATTAGAAGTAACTAAAACAGTCAAGATTATTAATCAACTAATAATTTATCTACCATATCAATTAATTCATCAATTTGAGGTTTACTCATCTGTCCATCAGCACCTACCGCTTCTCCTTTATGATATAAATCATCAGTAATTAACGATGAAAATATTAATATTGGTAATTTTCTAGTAATTCTACTTTCTTTTAATCTTCTAGTTAAAGCATGACCATCTAACTTTGGCATTTCGATATCTGTTATTAATAAATCAATTTCATCAGTAAAATCTTCACCTTTTTCATCAACTATATTCATAATATATTCATAAGTATCTTGACCATTATCAAAAAATCTTAAATTCTTAAGTCCTGCCATTTCTAATATTTTCTTCAATACATTTCTAATTAGAGGAGAATCATCTGCTAACACAATTTTATATTTACTTCTATCTCTATTAACAATGTTTTCAATTCTACTTTCATTAATACCTGTTTTAGGAGAAATATCCATTACAATTTTTTCGAAATCTAATAACATCAAGATTGTTCCATTATAATTAATATTACCAATGACAAGTGAATTACTAGTTACATCATCAGGTTTAGAAATGTCACTCCATTTTATTCTTCTAATTCCTAAAACCTCATCTATGGCAAATGCTACTTTTAAATTATTAAATTCACATACTAAATTCATGCTTTTTTCGATATTTTCCATAGGTTTATTATTAATTACTTCTTTCATATCAACAATAGTAATTATTTCTCCACGAATCAAACTAACTCCAGCTATTTCTTTAACAGAATTTGGAACTTTTGATATATTATCAATACCTAATATTTCCTTAACTTTTATAACATTAATTGCATAATTTTCACCTTCAACTTTAAAGTGCAAAATTTCAAGTTCACCCGTTCCACTTTCTAACAAAATTTCAGATTTTTCAGCCATTTTTCCCCTCCTGTTAATACCATACTTTCATTATACCCAAAATTTACATAAAAAACCGAAATTTTTTAAAAAAATGAGAAATATATTAAAAAAGGTAGAAATTTTCATTTCTACCTTTTATTAATTATCAATTATTCAATTGTTAAATTAAATCCATTTCTTTTCCAACTTTTTCAAACGCTTTAACAGCAATCGATAAATCTTCTTTCGAATGAGCTGCTGAAATCATACATCTTACTCTTCCTGCGCCTTTTGCAACAGTAGGAAAAATAATTGGTGAAACAAATACACCATTTTCAAATAATTTATTAGAAAACTCTAAACTTTTAGCCTCATCTCCAATAATAACAGGAGTAATAGGAGTTTCACTTTTTCCAGTATTAAAACCTAATTTCCCTAAATTTTCTTTAAAATATCTCGCATTATCCCATAATCTATCTGTATACTCAGATGATTCTATTAATAATTCAACAGATTTAGTCGCTGCTGCAATAGCTGCTGGTGGTAAAGAAGTACTAAATAAAATAGGTCTTCCTCTATTTATTAACCATTCTTTCATTGTTTTACTACCTGCTACATATCCACCAATAACACCTATTGCTTTAGATAGTGTACCAATACTAAAATCAATACGTCCATGTAAATTAAAATGATCTATTGTTCCACGTCCATTTTCACCTAATACTCCTGAACCATGCGCATCGTCAACATAAGTCATGCAATTATATTTCTCAGCTAATTCAACTATTTCAGGAAGTTTAGCTAAATCTCCATCCATACTAAATACACCATCAGTAATAATTAAACAATTATTATAATCTTCTCTTTTTTCTTTTAATACTTTCTCTAAATCTTCCATATTGCTATGTTTAAAAACTGCTTTATCAGCTCTTGAAAGTCTAACACCATCAATAATACTTGCATGATTTAATTCATCTGAAATAATTAAATCGCCTTTACTCGTAATAGCTTGTATTGTTCCAGCATTGCAATTAAACCCTGATTGAAAAACCATAACTGCTTCTTCACGCTTAAATTCAGCTAATTTTTCTTCTAATTTTTCATGAATATCCATATTTCCAATTATTGTTCTTACCGCTCCAGAACCTACACCATATTCATTAGTTGCGTCAATTGCAGCTTTTTTCATTTCTTCATTATTTGATAATCCAAGATAATTATTTGATGACATATTAATAACTTTCTTTCCATCCAACATAACTACAGATCCATTAGCTCCCTGCAATGTCGATAATTTACGAAAAGTTCCAGCTTCTTTAAGAACCTTAATTTCTTCTTTTAAATAATTTAATTCATGTACATTTGACATAATATCCCCCTTATTTATTTGGAAATAAAATTACTTTTCCACAATTCCCTTGTTTCATCAATTCCATACCTTTTTCAAACTCATCAAAAGTAAATCTATGTGTTATAACTTTATCTAAATCTAAGTTTCCAGATTCAATTAATCCAGCAACTTGATCCCAAGTTTTATACATCTGTCTTCCTACTATCCCATTAATTGTTATCCCTTTAAATACAATATCATCAGCAACATTTATTTCTACATCATCATTAGGAATCCCTAACATAGACATTCTTCCACCAAGTTTAATATATTTCAAAGCACTTTGTATAGCAATTTTATTACCAGACATTTCAGCTACTATATCAACTCCAAGATCATCAGTTTCTTCTAAAACTCTTTTTATAACATCTTCTTTTAAAGGATTAATTAAAACAGTCGCACCTAACTCTTTAGCTAAATTAAGTCTATATTCATTTACTTCAATAGCAATAATTTTTCTAGCACCTGATGCTTTAGCAACATTAACAGCTAATAATCCAATAGGGCCACATCCAACAACAGCAATAGATTTTCCAATAATTTCTCCAGATAATACTGTATGAACAGCATTTCCTAACGGTTCTTGTATGCTTAAATATTCTGGAGCTATATTTTTACTATTTAATATTGCATTATCAGCAGGAATTTTAACATATTCAGCAAATGCACCTTCAATATCTACACCAAGAATTTTTGTGTTTTGACAAATATGACCTTTACCTGTCCTACAAAATTCACACTCACCACAAACTACATGAGTCTCAGCTGATACATAATCACCAACTTTTACTCTAGTAACATCACTGTATACTTCAACAACTTCACCAGAAAACTCATGACCTGCAACTAAAGGTGGCTTAATTCTATTTTGAGACCACTTATCCCAACTATAGATATGATAATCTGTTCCACATATAGAAGTTGCCATAACTTTTACTAAAATCTCACCAGGTCCAATTGTTGGAATTTCTCTTTCTGAAAGTCGTAAACCTTCTTTTCTTTCAAATTTTTCAATTACTTTCATAACTCCCCCTCATTAAATTTAATATAATGCTTCATTATTTTACTCTTTTCTATCATCAATTTTTCATCTAAACCAAATATATTCAAAAATCGTTTACTATCAGATTTAAACAATGCCCACAAAGTATATTCTCTAATAGTATCTGATTGATGCTTTAAAAGATTAATTAATTTATCAAAATTTTCAATGCTTTTCTGGTTTCCAATTGCAATAATTGCATTCCGTTTAATAATATTATTCCCTCTCCAAAAAAAAGCTTTATTTGAAAATTTATTTTTAAATTCTTTATTAGTTAAATTTATTAAATCAAATAAATCTATTGATGAATTTTCAATTGTTTCAATTTCAATATTTTTATTCTTAGGACAAACTTTCTGACAAATATCACATCCATATATTCTATCGCCAATCAATTCCCTCTCTAAATAAGTTAGGTTTCTTTTAGTCTGCGTTAACTCTGAAATACACTTTCTTGCATCAAGCCCATCTTCAGTTAAAGCTTTAGTGGGACATACATCAATACATCTTTTGCAACTTTTGCAACCTTCTAAAACTGCAGGTTTGTCATCTTTAAATTCCTTATCAATAAGAATATATCCAATATTTATTGCTGAACCATACTCTTTTGAAATAATAAAATTATTTTTGCCATATTCTCCAATTCCAGCTTTATAAGCAATTTGCCTATCAGCTAAATTACATGTATCAACACAAATTTTATAATTAATATTACTATATAATGTTTTAATAAATTCAACTAATTTGTTCAGTTTTTTAGTAACTACTTTATGATAATCCATGCCTATTGCAATCGAAGATAATCTGCCATAATTTTTATTTATAACATCATTTGAAAATTTATATTTAATACCAATAACAATGATTGATTTGCAATCTTCTAAATATAATTTTGGATTTATCTTTTGATTAATATCACTAGAATCAAATTCAGATAAATATTTTTTATCAATTCTTTTATTAATATAATCTTCTATTTCAATTAACTTGTTTGAATTTGTAAAACCTATTAAATCGATATCAATTTTTTTTGAAAATTTTATAATTTCATCTTTATTATTCATACCAACTCCTAGTGTTCGTCATTCGCGGACACTCCTTTCTTCAATTAAATAATACATCAATTCATTAAAAATTTCAACAATTATATACAAATAAAATCCAGCTAAAAGCTGGATTCTATTTACTACTTTTTTTACTTCTTAAAAGTATTATTTCATTTTTATAACCTTCAAAATCATTTGGTGTTTCTAAATAAAATGGCAAATTTTTAAGTAAAGGATGATTAATTATTCTAAATATAGCATCACTTCCAATTAAACCTTCACCTATTTTAGCATGCCTATCTTTATTTGCATTAAACGGTTTTAACGAATCATTTAGATGAATTGCTTTTAATTTATCAATTCCTATTAATTTATCAAATTCATCTAATACTCCATCTAAATCATTAACAATGTCGTAACCCGCACTAAAAACATGACATGTATCTAAACATACACCAATTTTTTCTTTCATTTCTATTCCATCGATTATTCTTTTTAATTCGTTAAAACTTCTTCCTATTTCTGTTCCTTTTCCCGCCATTGTTTCAAGAAGAAGAGTTGTTGTCATATCTTCAAACATAACTTCATTTACAGCCTCAATAATAATGCTAATTGCATTTTCTACTCCTATACCAGTATGACTGCCTGGATGAAAATTATATAAATTTGAAGGTAAATGCTCCATTCTTTCTAAATCATCTTTCATCATATCTTTTGCAAATTTTCTAACACTTTCTTTTGCAGAACATAAATTCATAGTATACGGTGCATGTGCTAGTGAATTCACCATTTTATTATCATCTATTAATTTTTTAGCATTTTTTATATCCTCAAAATCTAATTCTTTCGCCTTCCCACCTCTAGGATTTCTAGTAAAAAACTGAAAAGTATCAGCATTCATCTCCAACGCTTCTTCAACAGCATGTTTATATCCCTTAGCAACGGAAATATGTGATCCAATAATCATAATTACTTAACCTCCATGATGAAATATGTTACATCATCTTCTAATCTATTTTTATATTTTTCAATCATTCCATCAAGAACTTCACTAATTTTTTCTGCATTTCTTATCTCCATAAACAGCTTCAATAAATCTGGATATGTAATAATTTTATTTTTAGTAAAATCTGTTAATCCATCCGTATAAAAAAATACAATATCGCCTATATCTAAAATTGTTGAGCTACTCGTATATTCTGGAGTATAAAATTCTCCAAATCCAGAAATAGGGAACCCATCATTCTCTGATAACTCATAAATATTTCCATTTTCTTTTATAACTATCGGATAACAATTAAGCCCTCCTGATGAATATTTTAACACCTTAGTTTCAACACTATATGAAGCAAATAACATTACCATATGAGTCTCAGAAGGAAACTTTGCATTATTAAACATTTCATAAAAATGTTGTAAATTTCTGTGTGGTTTTAGTCCCCTATATCTTCTAATCAATCTTTCACCTGAAATAATTGAATTCTTACAAAACATAGTAAGCATTGCTGCCGACACACCATGACCAGAAACATCTAAAATATACATACCAATATGTTTATTATCAATTCTAAAAATATCATAAAAATCTCCACTCAATTTTTCACAAGGATAATAATTTGAAACAAATATCACATCAGAAAAATCAATCCATTTATTAGGTAATAATGATTGTTGAATTATTTTTGCATATTCTAAATCTTCATTTAATTTTGTATTCACACTCTCTAATTGAGCAGTCCTCTTATCAACTACAACATTTATCTTTTCAGCATATAATTTAATCTGTTTCTCTCTTTGTGAAATTGATTCATGATTTTTTTCCCATTTATGATAAAAAAGACCCACAAATATACATATAAAAGATAACATTTTCATTAAATGATATGATAGTAAAAAAACCTTATTATCAATTAATACCCTATGCATAATAATAAAATAAACCATTAACATAATTAATAAACCCATAGCAATTGAATAACTACTGCCTTTATATTTTAATGTTCTATAAATTATTAATAATATTATAACTACTGTAATTATACCAATTAATTCACCTATTAAAAACGGTCGTTTTAATATTAATTGATTTTGAATTATAATATATGAAATAATAAATATAATAAAAACAAAATATTTTTTGCTAATTTTATTATATTTAA
>JAYEHA010000401.1:0-1672 GCA_034659335.1 Bacillota bacterium | reverse complement strand
TACATAATAATAGAATAGAAATTACACTATTACTTTTATTAAAAGTAATGAAATTAGAAATATTTGTTAATGAAAATAGAACTAAATCAGATTTAATTAATTATACTAAAGAAATTGTTAGTAAATTGGGATTGAGAAATAATCATAATGATATTAAGCGTTTAGTGGATGGTGTTATTAGTTATAAAGATCCTAAAATGGGAAATAGTTTTAAAGCAAATATATTTAATGAAGAAACAAATTTATATGAAGATTTTTCGTTTAGATATTTAATTTCAGATAAGAATTATAGTCAATGGGAAAATGGTGGACAAACAGTTTATAAACTTCATAATATTTCTAAAGAAATGATATTTTTAACCAGAGATATTATTGAAGAGTTTGAATTTGATGTTGAACAGTTTTATACTCTTCAATTAATTAAAAGTGGTAATTTTAATAAAGCAAAATCTTCAGTAAATAATTTATTACTTAAAGCCAGAAAATTAATTGAAAAGGAAAATGAATATAGAGAAGATATACTTAATAATCCGAAAAACATCTTTCTTACTAAAAAAAGTAAAATCGATATAGAAAAGCAATTTGATGAAGAGCAAAAAGTATTTGATAAAATTTTTAAATGGAAAAACAGAATAATTAAAATGGAAGAAAAAGATAGAAAAGAAGCTATAGAAGTATTTGCAAATCTTGAAAAGGCAAGAAGAATGCATGATAGATTAGTAGCAGTAACAGTGAAAAATTTTGAATTAGAAATTAGAATCAGAAAAGAGTATCCACTATTTTTTTGTAAAACTACCACGGTATCATTTGTAAATGATATTTGGCGGGATAAAATAAATGTTGTTGGACTTAAAAGTTTTGATAGTTTGGAACAATTGATTGCGCCACTTTTTTCACCTAATCTTGAATTTATTTATCCTTTAGATTGGGCATGGCAAAATCAAATTTTAGCTACTAATTATAGAAGAGATAAGCAAATGATAGAAGTTGAATATGAAAAAGGATGGCAAAAGGATGCTATAGATTATGATTTGTTAATTGCTTGTTTTAAATTTGTTTTTGATAGATTGCTTTATGATGGAGAAATCTATATTTCTCAATTTAATGATATAGGGGATCATTTAAAGGAAAAATGGTTATCAAAGAAGATTAATTTTGAATTATTAATGATGTTTATTATGACCGATATTCAACTTAAATTAGGGAAATTTTCTGATACTAGATTAAAAGTTTTTAATTTACTTTGTATAAATGATAGTAAATATAAGAAATTAAATAATACAACTATAACTTCAGAATTATATGGTGAACCAATATTATGGGATCAGATTGAAATATCTGGATATAGATTATTTATAAAGGGTGATTTTAATGAGTAGAGAAAAATTAAAAAGTGCTACAAAAATATTTTTTTATTTATTAAATAATAATATTGTTAATAAATCAGAAAGTATAGTTAGAGATTATATTGAAGATAATGAAGTAAGAAATAATGTAGAAATTATGATAGAAGAGGCGGGACTTTCAATAATAGTGTCTCATGAAAATCTTCATTTAATTGTTAAGCCTGACAATTCACAATTTGCAACTTCATATACCCATATGAAAAGTAAATATACTGATTTAAAGAGTAAAAAATATTTTCATTTAGCTAATATTATTATTACAATTT
>JAYEHA010000400.1:0-8815 GCA_034659335.1 Bacillota bacterium | reverse complement strand
TAATGAATTCTCTAAAGAAAATTCAGCATTTTCCTTATAATAATTTTCAAGAAAAGTGAAAATATTTATAATATTTTTCGAACTGAATTCTTTTATACTATACTCATCTATTATAACTTCATAAAATTTCTTTTCAATCAAAGCAAATTGCAACAATTTCTTTTCAAACAATTCTAAATCTGTATCCTCTTTTTCAGTATTTATTATATCTCTATTTCCACTAAAAGTATTATTTTTTTTAATTTTATTTATTGGTATATCAAAAAGTTCATTAATAATATTACTAGGAGCCATATTTACTCTTTTAGCAATAATCTTTGCATAATGATTCCGTATTGAATACTCTTTAATATCTTTTAAAATTTCTTTTGATTTAACAATAAATTCATGTAAATCATATTCTTTTTTTAAATCTAACGGTTCTTGTAATTTATCTATTAAAAACAAATGGCTCGCTTTAGCATTTCGAATTTTTTCATCAAATGCATCTCTACCTTTTTCTTTAATAAAATCGTCAGGATCATATCCTTTTTCCAATTCAATAACTTTAACCTTTTCGATTTCACCATTAACATTTTTTATTGCTCTATAAGTTGCTTTTAAACCCGCACTATCAGAATCAAAACAAATAATTAATTCATTAACATATTTTTTAATTATTTTTGCATGTTCATTTGTAAAAGATGTTCCTAATGCAGCTACAACATTCTTAATTCCATATTTATGTAAAACAATTACATCCATATATCCTTCAACTAATATAAGTTTCTCATTATTCCTAAGGTTTTTCCTTGCAATATTTAATCCATATAAAGTCTTTGATTTATTAAATACTACTGTTTCAGGTGAATTTAAATACTTTGGTGCATTATCATTTTTTTCAACAATCCTTCCACCAAAAGCAATAATTTTACCTTTAACATTAAAAATAGGAAACATTACTCTATCTCTAAATTTATCATAATACTTATTACTTTTAGAGCTTTTAGAAATCAATCCCGCTTTAAATATTAAATCAGTACCATACCCTTTAGATAAAAGATATTTCATTACTCCGTCCCAATTACTTGATACATACCCTAATCCAAATGTTTTAATAATATTTTTATCAATTTTTCTATCATTGAGATAAATTAATGTTTTTTTATCATTTTTTAATTTTAGATAAAAATAAATTGCAGCATCTCTATTAAGTTTAATGATTTCTTCTTTTTCTTTATATTCAACAGAATAATCTTCACTATTTTCAATATATCTACTTAAATCTAAATTAACTGCATCCGCAATAAATTCAATAGTATCAATATATCCAAGATTTTCAATTTCTGATACAAAAGTGATTATACTTCCACCAGCTTCACAACCAAAACAATTATATAATTGTTCATAGGGCGACACAAAAAAAGAAGGTGTCTTCTCACTATGAAAAGGGCACAATCCTTTATAATTTTTTCCAGACCTTTTTAAATCTACATATCGAGATATAAATTCTACAATATCCACATTTTCAATTATTATTTTGTCAATCCCTTGAACATATTTTTTTGACATTTTATCACCTATTATTATATTCTAACTAACTAAATCAATAAAAAATTTTTTAAATCCAAACTTCTGGGACAAATATTTTTTTATATTTTGAAATTGCATATCTATCAGTCATTCCAGCAATATAATCTTTAATTGCTTCATTATCGTTATTACTTTTTAAAAAATCTTCATATCTTTCTTTCGGTAACTTTGAAGGATTCTGTACAAAATAATAATAAAGTTCTTCAATAACATGACTTGCCTTTGATTCTTCTTTTTTTGCATTCTTATTAAGATATACATTCTCAAACATAAAATCTCTAAGTAAAAGAAAATACTTTTCAATATTTTTACTCATTTTTATATAATTAGAATCAGTACTTGAATTTATTACATCAATAATTAAATTGTTTATACGATCACCATGAGTTACTCCTAAAACATCTAAATATTCTTTAGGAAAAGAATCCATAGTTAAAACATTTGCTCTAAGCGCATCATCAATATCATGATTAATGTACGCAATCCTATCACTTACTCTGACAATTTTACCTTCTAACGTACTTGGTAAATTATCGCCTCGATGGTTCAATATACCATTTCTTACCTCATAAGTCAAGTTAAGTCCGTATTCTTTATCAACTTTTCTTTTTTCTAAATAATCAACAACTCTTAAACTCTGCTCATTATGAGAAAATCCTTTTTCATATATTCTATTTAACACTTCTTCTCCGCAATGCCCAAATGGAGTATGCCCAATATCATGGCCTAAAGCAATCGCTTCCGTTAAATCTTCATTAACTCTTAAAGCTCTAGCAATTGTTCTTGAAATTTGTGAAACTTCAAGCGTATGTGTTAACCTAGTTCGATAATGATCACCTTCAGGTGATAGAAATACTTGAGTTTTATGTTTTAATCTCCTAAAAGCTTTTGAATGGATAATTCTATCTCTATCTCTTTGAAAATCAGTTCTAATTGAACATTTTTCTTCTTCTATACGTCGCCCTTTAGAATCTATTGATTTAGTTGCATATTTTGATAAAATCATATTTTCAATTTCTAAAGTTTTTTCTCTTATCATATCATCACCCTTATTATATTATTAAACTTTTAAAAATAAAAGGTGCCAAAGCACCTTTTATCTATTCTTCTTCAATAACAGCCTGAGCCGCAGCAATTTTTGCAATTGGCACTCTATATGGAGAACAAGAAACATAATTTAAACCTAATTTATGACAGAATTTTACTGATTCTGACTCTCCACCATGTTCACCACAAATACCTATTTTCAAATCTTTTTTAGTACTTCTACCACCATTTACTGCCATCTTCATTAATTTTCCAACACCTTCAAAATCTATTCTTTCGAATGGGTCATAAGGTAAAACTTTTTGATCCCTATATTCCTCAATAAATTTACCCGCATCATCTCTTGAAAAACCAAAAGTCATTTGAGTTAAATCATTAGTTCCAAATGAGAAAAATTCAGCATGCTCTGCAATTTCATCAGCAATTAATGTTGCTCTTGGAATTTCAATCATAGTACCAATATGATATTTTATTCTATAATCTTCTTCTACTATTATTTTTTCAGCAATATCTTCAATCAATTTTTTAACAACTGTTAATTCACCAACATGACCTACTAAAGGAATCATTATTTCAGGTTCAATTTCAAAATCATTATTTCTAGATACATATATTGCAGCATTCATTATTGCTTCAACTTGCATTTCATATATTTCAGGGTACGTAATAGCTAATCTACAACCTCTATGCCCTAGCATAGGATTAAATTCACTTAAATTATTAACCTTGTCTTTCAAATCAATAAATGAAACATTAAGTTTTTCCGCTAATTTTTCAATCCCCTCATCTTCTTTTGGTAAAAATTCATGTAACGGTGGATCTAATAATCTAATTGTAACAGGTTTTTCCTTCATCTCTTCATATATTGCTTTAAAATCTTCAGTTTGATATGGTAAAAGTTCAGCTAATGCTATTACTCTTTCATCTTTATTATCAGCAACAATCATTTTTCTAACAGAAATAATTCTTTCAGAATCAAAAAACATATGCTCAGTCCTACAAAGACCAATACCTTCAGCTCCAAACTTATTTGCAACTTTTGAATCTACAGCATTATCTGCATTAGTTCTAACTTTCAATCTTCTTCTCGCATCTACCCATTGCATTAATTTTCCAAATTTTCCTGTCAATTCATGTTCTTTAGTCTTAACTTTCCCATCATAAACAAATCCAGTATTACCGTTTAATGAAATACTATGTCCTTCAAAATATTTTTCTCCATCAATAATAAAATATTTTTCTTTTTCATTAACATTTATTTCTCCACAACCTGCAATACAACATTTACCCATTCCACGTGCAACTACAGCAGCATGAGAAGTCATTCCGCCCCTAGCTGTTAAAATACCCTCTGCCATAACCATTCCCTCTATATCTTCAGGAGAAGTTTCAGTACGTAATAATATTCCGTTTATTCCCGCATTTTTTGCTTTAACAATATTTTCAGAATTAAAATAAACCTTCCCTGTTGCAGCTCCAGGTGAAGCCGGTAAACCTTTTGCCATGATTTTTGCATTTTTAATTTCTGTTTCAATAAATTCAGGATGTAATAATTGATTAATTTGCTCAGGAACAATTCTCATTATAGCTTCATCAGTATCAATTAATCCTTCCTCAACCATATCTACAGCAATATTAATTGCAGCATCCGCTGTTCTCTTAGCAGTTCTTGTTTGAAGAAAATATAATTTCTCGCGTTCAATAGTAAATTCAATATCTTGTACATCTCTATAATGTTTTTCTAATATTTCAGTTGCATCTACAAATTCATTATATACTTTTGGCATAATAGCTTTAAGTTCATCTATCTCTTTAGGTGTCCTAATACCTGCAACAACATCTTCTCCTTGCGCATTCATTAAAAATTCACCAAATATTAGATTTTCCCCATTTGCAGGATTTCTCGTAAATGCTACACCCGTACCAGAAGTATCCCCCATATTTCCAAAAACCATTGATTGAATATTTACAGCTGTTCCTAAATCATCCGATATCTCATTTGCTCTTCTGTAAATTTTCGCTCTTTTATTATTCCAAGAATCAAATACAGCTTCAATAGACATCATAAGTTGTTTTTCTGGATCTTGAGGAAAATCAAATCCAACTTCATTTTTAAATTTTCCTTTAAAAGCTACAATTATCGATTGATACTCTTCTTCAGTTAAATTAGTAGCTTTATCTGCACTTTTACCAATAGTTTCTCTCATTACTTCATCAAATTTATACTTATGAATTCCTAAAACTACATCTCCAAACATTTGAATAAATCTTCTATAACAATCAAGTGCAAAGCAACTATTATTAGTTAATTTTGCAAGTCCTTTAACAGACTCATCATTTAACCCTAAATTAAGTACCGTATCCATCATTCCGGGCATTGATATAGCAGCACCTGATCTAACAGAAACTAATAAAGGATCATTAATATCACCTAGTTTTTTGGAAGTCTTCTCTTCCAGTATTCTTAAATGATCAAATATCTCATTCTTGATTTCTTCACTAATTGCTTTTTCAGTTTCATAATAATTTAAACACGCTTTAGTAGTGATTGTAAAACCTTCCGGAACTGGCAATCCAATTTTACTCATCTCAGCTAATGAAGCGCCTTTACCACCCAAAAGAAATTTTTGCTCAATCCCACCTTCTTCAAAATTAAAAACATAATTACTCATTTCTTTCCCCTTTCTTATTAATAATCTACTTTAGCAAAATTCAATTTTGCTTTCTATATATATAAAATGATTCATAAATCAATTTATAATTTTTTTAGTGATTCTATAATAATATTTGCTGTTTCTTCAACTGCTTTATTAGAAACATCAATTATTTTACAACCTATTTTATTATAAACTTTATGTGCATACTTCAATTCTTCAATAATTCTATCCATATTTGCATAATTCGCAGAATTGCTAAGACCTAAAGCCTTCAATCTTTCCGTTCTAATTTCATTCAATTTTTCAGGCGTATTAATAAGTCCAAATACTTTACTCGGATCCACTTGAAATATCTCATCAGGAACTGGCACTTCAGGTAATAAAGGAATATTTGTTACTTTAAGATTTTTATGAGCCATATACATACTTAGTGGAGTCTTTGAAGTCCTTGAAATTCCAATTATCACTATATCAGCTTTTTTAATACCACGTACATCTTTCCCATCATCATATTTTACTGCAAATTCTACAGCTTCTACTCTATCAAAATAATTATCATCAAGTTTATAAATAATTCCTGGCTTTAAAACCGGATCTTTACCTAGTAGCACTTCTAAATCCAATAATATTGGTCTCATAATATCATTATATAAAATTCCATTTTTTTCACATTCATTAATTAATAATTTTCTTAATTCCTTTATTACTAAAGTAAACATAATAATAGATTTTTTATCCTTAGCCTCTTTTATTATATCTTCTATTTGATCACTTTGAGTTACATATGGAATCTTAACCATCTTATAATTTACATCTTCAAACTGTTCAAGTGCAGCAATAGCAACTTTTTCTGCCGTTTCACCTAACGAATCCGATACAACAAAAATATAAATTTCTTTCATTTTACCACCTCCAAATTCATTTATACCCATTATAATCTTTCTAATTCAAAAATTTAAATAATTTAAATAATAAGAATTTTCTGATTTTTTAAAAAGACATTCCCCAAAATCTGGGGAATACTTTTATATATTTATTTTATCAATAATGTATTCAACTACTTCATCTATTTTTACACGTACTTGCTTCATAGTATCTCTATCTCTAACTGTAACCATTTTATCATCACGAGAATCATAATCATACGTAATACAAAATGGAGTTCCAATTTCATCATGTCTTCTATATCTTTTACCAATACTTCCACTATCGTCAAATGATACATTAAGTTTCTTTGATAACTTTTTATAAATTTCTTCTGCTTCATCACTAAGTTTTTTAGTTAATGGAAATATTGCTGCTTTAAATGGAGCTAATGCTGGAGCTAATTTCATTAATTTTCTTGTACTACCATCTTCTAATTCTTCCTCTTCAAGAGAATCAATTAAAATTGCTAATAATACTCTATCTACACCTACAGAAGGTTCTATACAATATGGTATATATTTTTCATTTGTATACGGATCATTATAACTCATATTCTTGCCCGAAAACTTTCCATGTTGCTTTAAATCATAATCTGTTCTATCCGCAATCCCCCATAATTCACCCCAACCAAATGGGAATAAAAATTCAATATCTGAAGTTGCATTTGAATAAAATGATAATTCATCTTGTTCATGATCTCTAAATCTTAAACTTGATTTCTTAATTCCTGCTTCATGTAACCAATTCATACAATTATTTTTCCAATAATCAAACCATTTTAAATCCTCACCAGGTTTACAGAAAAATTCTAATTCCATTTGTTCAAATTCTCTTGTTCTAAAAATAAAATTACCAGGTGTTATTTCATTTCTAAAAGATTTACCAATTTGACCAATCCCAAATGGTATTTTTTGTCTAGATGTTCTTTGAATTTTTGTAAAATTTACAAATATACCTTGAGCTGTTTCAGGTCTTAAATAAATATCAGAACTTGAATCATCAGTAACTCCCTGTTTAGTTTTAAACATTAAATTAAATTCTCTAACATCAGTAAAATCTTTATTGCCACATTCACTACATTTAATATCGTGTTCATTAATAAACTCTGTCATTTTTTCATTTGACCATCCATCAACTATTACTTCTTCACCTTTTTTAGCATAATATTTTTCAATAATACTATCAGCTCTAAATCTTGCTTTACATACTTTGCAATCAACTTGTGGATCATTAAATCCTCCAATATGACCTGAAGCTTCCCACACCTTTGGATTCATTAATATTGCCGAATCTAAACCAACATTAAAAATTGGTTCTTCAATAAATTTTTTCCACCATAATTTTTTTATATTATTTTTAAGTTCTACACCCAAAGGACCATAATCCCATGTGTTTGCAAGTCCACCATATATTTCTGAGCCTTGAAATATAAACCCTCTTTGAGCACAAACAGACACAACATCTTTCATTGTAATTTTGTCAGCCATTTTTATCTCCTCCATAAACAATTTTCTAAACCAAAAAATCTTCCATCCCTACAATTGTAAGGGACGAAAGATTAATTCCGCGGTTCCACCCTAGTTGATGCATTACATCCACTTAAAGTTTAATTACTCAAAAGTTCCTTCATATGTTTTATAGATCAATATTCCACCATCATTGACTCTCTTAACTACTAAACATACTACTCTTCTTTATCAACGTATATATTATTATTTCAGTTTAACAAATAAATTAATATTTCTGAAACTCCCACCACTTGTAGTGGAGTTCTTAAATACATTAACTTCCAAAATACTCGCACAACTTCAAAGGTTGCTACAACATATTAAGACTAATTAATTTCTTTAAAATTTTCACTAACCAAGCATATTCCAATGAATTACTTTATCGTTAGTATATGGCTCGTTTCAAAACCAAATTTTCATTTATATCTTCCTTTACAATATCATTATACATTAAAATTCATAAGCAGTCAAAAACTACTTGCGAATTTTGAGCTATCCATCCCACCACTTAAATAGTAGGCTTTCCGCTCTATTTTGTAAACACTTTTATTATTTCTTAATCCTCTTCTTTGTCCGCATCACTAGAATTATTTTTATCATTCACTTTATTTAGTACATCATTATATCTTTCTTTAGTATATTCTTTAATATTGATTTTTTGATTGTTATCATTAATTACGTATATATCATGACCTAAAACAATTGCAGCTATTAATCCAACTATAGTTGCACTAGAAAACATTATTCCACCAATAATACCAGCAAATACAGGAATATTAAGAACATTTACTTCATCCTTTTCAATTAGAATTCTTGAAATTTTTCCTTTTTCAATTAATTCTTTAATCTTTTTTATAATTACATGTTCTTCATCTACTTTTTCTCTACTATCTAATAATACTATCGCTTCAAGCACAACACAATCGCATTTAATCAAAGCTTCTTTTGCATCTTGATAATTTGCACCAGTTCGATCTATTACTTGATCTACCATTTCCAAAGTGATTTTCATTTTTAATCCTCCTTAAAAATATCTAAAAATTTTAAACTTTTAAAATTACTCTTCTCTAAATAATAAATTAAATACTTATGTAGTATTATATA
>JAYEHA010000399.1:0-1674 GCA_034659335.1 Bacillota bacterium | reverse complement strand
TTTCTCATTCTTGAAAAAATTATCATTTTGAGGTAAAATGATAATCCGAGAATATATATGGAGGACTTAAATGTATAAAAATATTAAAAATTTTGTTTTTAAAACATCATCTCAAAAATCTATAAAAAGTAGTCTTTTTAAAGTGTTTATAATTAGTTTAATAATTGATTTTTCTTTGATTAATTTTTTTAAAATTGAAAATGTAAACTTAATAACTTTATTAACTGTACTAATATGTATGTTGCCATTTTATATATATACAAAAGTACTATTACTTGATTCTATTAATGATGTTGGACATATATTAAATTCAATAACAGAAGGAAATTATAAACTTAAAGTTCCTGTTTTTTCAGAAGACGAAGTGGGGAAAGTAATAACTGAAATAAACAATTTAACTAAAAGCAATAAATTTATGTATGAAACGACTATTTCAAGTTCAGTTAAATCAAAGGAAACAGCAAATAATTTAAATAATTTTATGAATGATAATATTGAGAGGGTAAAAAATGTTTCAAATTTAATTTCTGATGTTGCTGAAACAAATAAAAATTATCAAATATATATATCTAGCTCTAAGAATGATGTTGAGGAAGTGTCTGATTTTTTAAATTCAATTAATGCATCTTTAGAAATTACTAATGATAATATGACAGATTCTATGAAAACTGTAGAAACTACTGAAAAAAGTATTGATAAAACACTTTCAAATTTTGAAAATGTAAAAATAAGTTTAAATAATATTAATGATATCTTAAAAGAGTTGGAGCAAAAAAGTCATACAATTGATAATTTGTCAAATACCATTGAGGATGTTGCTAATAGAACTAATCTTTTAGCATTAAATGCTTCAATTGAAGCTGCTAGAGCTGGTGATGCGGGTAGAGGATTTAGTGTAGTTGCAGATGAAATAAGAAAACTTTCAATAGATACTAATAAATCTCTCAAAGATATTAAATTTATTATTAGTGAAATTGTAGAAAGTATTAATATAGCAAGAAATGAAACAAATAATAATTATAAAAATTCTGAAATTGCACTTAGTAATGCTAAAGATGCTGGCAGTGGTTTTAATAAAGTAAAAAATAATATGAAAATTGTACAAGATAATAGTAATAATTCATTTGATTTAATTAAAAAATTAGAAATAGATATTTCAAAAATAAATAAAACAATAATTCAAATATATAATGATTCAGAATTTGTTGTTGAAAAAAATAATGATTCACTTAATAACATTAATACTCTTTCTACTGAAATTAATTTATTAGCAAAATCCGTAGATGAGATGGCTGTAAATTCTGATGTTCTTTACTCATTTCTAGTTGGTGATGTATTGTCAAAATTAGTTACGGTTCAAGCTAAACAGTTAAGAGATAGAAATATTTTAAATTTAAATGTTAACGAAGCTAAAAAGTTAGCTCAAGATTTAAATATGGATGGTTTTACGTATATTAATAAAGATGGAATAATTACAATGGCAACTGCTGAAGAATCAATGAATCTTAATTTGTTTGATATTTTTCCACCATATAAAACATTTGCTGATGATAAAAGAAGAGAATTATTTGTCACTGATTTAACTCCTAGAGTTGATGGAATGTATTGTATATTTTGCGCAATAAAAAGTAATTTAGATGACGGAATATATATAGTTGAATATCAAGTTGATAT
>JAYEHA010000398.1:0-8851 GCA_034659335.1 Bacillota bacterium | reverse complement strand
CTGAATATAAATTATCATTTATTTCAACATTTACTTTATTAATATTTTCATTAAATAATTTTATATCATCAAACGGAATAATATAAGCAACATAATAAGAATAATTATCTATAATTCTATATACATTTTCATTTATGTTAATATGTCCAGAAATTTTAGTTTCATAATTAATATCTTCATCATAAATTTTTCTATAATCTAACAAATATAAATTTGACATAGTTAATTTTTTTTCTAATTCATCAAATTTCTTACTTACTATACCAGAATAGTTAGAATAAAAATAGTTTTCATTACCTTCAATACTATTTCTGATACTAATTTCTTCCATATTATAATTTTTTATTTTATTATTTTTTAATTTATCTTTTAAATCAAGCTTTAACTGAAGTTTTTCTTCTAATTTTGCTATTGATTGAATTTCATTGTTACTAACTGAATCCACCATTTGTAATTTAATATCTTCAATTTCATTGTCAATATTTAAAATAATATCTTCAATACTCATCATATTTTTAGTAGAATTATCTAAATAATCATTTTCAACTTGATTGCTTTTAGACATTTTAATTTCTGCTATAACTTGTCCTTTTTTTACCACTTCACCATCGTTAATCTTATAATTTATGTCACCAGAAATATCAGAATAAAAAATTTTTTCATTTCTAATGATTAATCCTGAATACTCGTTTTCCAAATACATTTGATCATAAGCAGCAAAATATGTTTTATCTTGTTTAACAAAATAACTTATAAAAATATAATAAATTAAATAAAATAATAAGGCTGTCATTATAATAAATCTAATAAATTTATATTTATTTTTTATAGCCATAATTCACCTAATTCCAATCATTTTCCCTAACCAAATCCTCAAATTCATGTTTTCTTCTTTTTAACATTAATTTATCTACAGAATCCCTCGGATTTTTATTCTCATAGAGAACTTTAAATAACTCATTTGTAATAGGCATATATATATCATATTTTTTTGACAATTCATATGCCGCTTTTATAGTAGTTGCACCTTCAACAACCATTCCAACTTCGTCTATTGCTTCATCTAAGGATTTTCCTTTACCTAACAATATTCCGCATCTACGATTTCTACTATGCATTGAAGTACATGTTACAATTAAATCACCAAAACCTGTTAATCCCTTAAAAGTATCTTCTTTAGCACCTAATGCTACACCTAACCTTGAAATCTCTAATATTCCTCTAGTTATAAGTGCTGCTTTTGCATTGTCGCCATATCCCAATCCATCTGAAATTCCTGCTCCAATTGCAATAATATTTTTTAATGCACCAGCAAGTTCTACCCCTATCACATCTGGATTTGTATAAACTCTTAATGATTGAGTTGAAAATAAATCTTGTATAAATTCAGCATATTCACGACTTTTCGACGCTGCAACAATAGTCGTAGGCATATTCATAGAAACTTCTTCTGCATGAGATGGCCCTGATAAAACAACATATTTATTCCCTGGTAAAATATCCTTTACTATTTGAGATATCGTTTTTAAATTTTCAGCATCTATTCCTTTTGAAACATCAACTATAATTTGATTATTAATAAATTGTTTTGATTTCATAAGTACACTTGTAACTGCTTGTGAAGCTACCGCTAAAACAATTACCCTTGAATTTTTAATAACATATTCTAAATCACTAGAAAATTCAAGCGAACTACTTAATTTCACTTTTGGCAAATACTTACTATTAATTTTTGTTTTATTAATTTCTTCCATATATTCAATATTTCTACCCCACACTTTTACAACATTACCCTTTAAAGATAATAAATTTGCTAAAGTTGTACCCCAACTACCCGAACCTATTACTGCTATATTCAAAATATCACTTCCTTTAATTATATACTTCTCTATTATAACACATAATACAATTTTATAATAAATAAAAAACCGAATATGAAATTCGGTTTAATATAACAATTATCTTTGTCTGATTTTTATTCTTAATCTTGTTCCTTCAAAAGCAAAATGTTCTCTAAGCTTATTCGATAAATATCGCTTATAAGAAAAATGACATAATTCTGGATCATTAACAAATAATGCGAATGTTGGTGGTTGAACATCTACTTGAGTTCCATAATAAATTTTAAGACGTTTCCCCTTATGACTTGGTGGCTGATGCTTATATATAGCATCATTTAAAACATCATTAAGTGCACCAGTTGGAATTCTAACACTTCTTTGCGTTTGTACATGTCTAACAAGTTCTATTATTTTATGAACTCTTTGTTTAGTTAATGCTGAAATAAACATAATTGGTGCATAAGTCATAAATGCAAATTCATTTCTAATACCTGCAAAAATATCATTATATTTAAACTCTTTATCTATAACTAAATCCCACTTATTTCCTAATACAATAATTCCTTTGCCACAATCATGTGCATACCCAGCAATTTTTTTATCTTGCTCTGTTACACCTTCGGTAGAATCTATTACAATTAAACATACATCAGCTCTATCTACAGCAGTGAAAGCACGTATAACACTATATTTTTCAATATCTTCCTTAATCTTGCTTCTTTTTCTTATACCAGCAGTATCAATAAGAACATATTTTTCATTATCAATTTCAAAAGGTGTATCAATAGCATCTCTAGTAGTACCAGGTACATCGCTAACAATAACTCTTTCCTTACCCAATAAAGCATTAACCAATGATGATTTTCCTACATTAGGTTTCCCTAAAATAGCTATTTTTGTTATAGTTTCATCATAATCTTCTATTAATCCTTCAGGAAAACATGAAACTATTTTATCCAATAAATCTCCAAATCTAAATTGATTAACTGAAGATATTGCAAAAATTTCTCCCATTCCTAAATTATAAAATTCATAAAAATCTGATGGCAATTCACTATCATCTAATTTATTAACAGCAACTATTACCGGTCTATTTGATTTACGAAGCATTAAAGCAATTTCATGATCTTCATTTGTTAATCCGGTTTTACCATCAACCATAAAAACTATAACATCTGCAGTTTCAATTGCGATCATTGCTTGATCTCGCATTTGTTTCAAAATAATATTTTCTTTATTTGCTTCAATACCACCTGTATCAATCATAATAAATTCATAATTTAACCAACTTACATCAGCATAAATTCTATCACGAGTTACACCTGGAGTATCTTCAACAATTGAAATTCTGCTACCAGCCATTTTATTAAAAAACGTTGATTTGCCTACATTTGGACGTCCTACTATCGCTACTATTGGTTTTCTCACAACTACACCTCTACTTTATTAACTCACTTATAAACTCATAACCATTAACACTAACAATGGATATTTTTCTATTAAACTTTAACTCTATATCACTCAATGTTATATCATCTAAAAAAACTTTCTCTTTATCTTTAAACATAACATCAGGAAGTATTATTTTCTCACCTAAATTCATAACATCTACTTGTTCTAAAATATCTGAACCAGTAATTAACCCAGCTACAGTAATATTATTCCCAAAAAAATTGTTTTTTATCTTAATAACATCAATTTTAATTATAGGAAATTTCATTTCAACTTTTTCTTTAATTTTCATCAAATTCTCATATGCTGAAACCCCTGTTAAAATCGATATTTTCCCATTAAAATTGGATTTATCAATACTTTCTAAAGCTTTATCAATTTCCCAATTAAATTTAACCGTTAATCCAATCCCATTTTCGATTTGTGGAAATCCATCATATTCACGATATTTAGGAAATTCACGTTTTGCAGTAAGATAAAACTCGTCAGATAAATAAACAAAATTTCTATTTCTAATATTATAGATTTTCCTTTGATATCTTTCAACTTGATTAATCACTTGATTTGCTTTTTCAAATGTAACAGGATCTAGTTTTTCTAAACCATCTCGATATTTACTGATTCCAACAGGAACAATAGCCAAATTATTAAAATTTTCACCCAAATCAAACAAATCTAGTATTGTTTTATCCAATTCTTCATTGTCATTAAATCCTGGACATAATACAATTTGCCCATTAATAACAATATCATTATCAACAAATTTTTTTAAAACTTTCATTATATTAACAGATTTTGGATTTTTCATCATTCTTAATCTTAATTCAGGATTAGTAGTATGAACAGATACATTAATTGGAGAAATTTTCAAATTAATTATTCTATCAATATCTTGATCAGATAAATTAGTCAACGTAATATAATTACCATGTAAAAAAGAAAGTCTAGAATCATCATCCTTAAAATATAATGTTTTCCTTAAACCTTTTGGTAATTGATCTATAAAACAAAAAATACAATTATTTTTACATGAATTCGGCTTGCTTAAAACTGGATTTTCAAATTCAATTCCAATCTCTTCATCATATTCTTTTTCAATTTCATAAACTACAATAGAATTATCTTCTTTTTTAATAGTAATTTCAATATATTCAGATGACACTTCATAAATATATTCTAAAATATCATTTACTTCTTTTCCATTAACTTCAAGTAGTAGCTCACCAATTGCAATCTCTAATTCACTTGCAATACTATTTTTTTTAACACTAACAATTTTATGTTCCATATTTACTTCCTTTAAAACTCTCTAATAAACATACATTGTGTATTATATACCCAAACACAAACTAATACAAACTAAAATAATTAATTTCTTAAATTAAAATAACCTCAAAATTGAGGTTATTTTTCTTTTATCATTCTATTAAGTTCATCATAAAATGTATTAATATCTTTAAATTGACGATATACTGAAGCAAATCTAACATATGCTACTTCATCAATTTCTTTTAATTTCTCCATAATTTTTTCACCAATTAACGATGAATTAATCTCATTATCTAATAGGTTATATAACTCTTTTTCAATTAAATCAACCATTTTCTCAATTTGATTTACTGATACAGGACGTTTTTCACAAGCAATAATTATACCATTTATAATTTTATTTCTATCATACGATTCACGTGTCCCATCTTTCTTGATTATTCTAATAGGCATTTTCTCTACTTTTTCATAAGTCGTAAATCTATTACCACATTTTTCACATTCTCTACGTCTACGTGTAACATAACCATCATCAGTTGGTCTAGTATCTATTACTTTTGATTTTGTAAAATTACAATATGGACAATGCATATTACCATCCTTTTTTACCTTTTTTTCCTTAAGAACGTCGGAATATCGAAATCAGGTGTTTCATCAGGTGTTTCATTAGATTTTTCATTTTTAATATTTTTTACTTCATTTTCATCTTGTCTTTTTTTCTTTATATTAAATTCTTCATCTGATTTGACATTATCTTGAGAAAAACCAGTCGCAATAACCGTAACTTTTATTACCTCTTTCATATTCTCATCAATAACAGCACCAAATATTACATTTGCATCTTCATCTACTGCATCATGAACAACATTTGCCGCTTCAGTAACCTCATGCAATCCTAAGGATGGTCCACCAGTAATATTTATTAATACACCTTTTGCACCTTGAATAGTTGTTTCTAATAAAGGAGAATGAATCGCTTTTTTAGCAGCTTCTACTGCTCTGTTTTCACCTTCAGCAATACCAATGCCCATATGAGCTAATCCAGAATCAGCCATTATTGTTTTAACATCAGAGAAATCTAAATTTATTTCTCCAGGAACAGTGATTAAATCTGCAATACCTTTAACGCCTTGCTTTAATACATCATCTGCGATATTAAAAGCTTCAATAATAGATGTATTCTTACCCGTTACTTGCAAAAGTCTATCATTTGGTATAGTAACTAAAGTATCTACATTTTTTCTTAAGCTCTCAATACCTTGTAATGCATTTTTCATTCTTGTTCTTCCTTCAAATCCAAACGGTTTTGTAACAACACCTACAGTTAAAATGCCAAGCTCTTTTGCTATTTCAGCAACAACAGGCATAGCACCAGTCCCAGTTCCACCACCCATTCCAGCAGTTAAAAATATCATATCGTTATTTTGCAACGCTTGGTAAATTTCATCTCTACTCTCTTCAGCAGCTTTCGCACCTACTTTAGGGTCTGCACCAGCACCAAGTCCTTTAGTAAGCTTTTCTCCAATTTGTATTTTGTATTCGGCATCAGAAGTTTGTAAAGCTTGTTTATCAGTATTTATTGCAACAAAATCAACACCTGACAAATTACCTTCAATCATTCTATTAACAGCATTACTACCACCGCCACCTACACCAATTACCTTTATCTTTGCAAATTGTTCCATATCTACGTCAAATTCCATCATAAAAATCACCTCTCTGATATCAAATCATTTATTTTAAACTTTTAGTATTCTATCCGTTTTATTATCTACCACATATAGTATTTTATCACAGTTTCACATTATTTTCTAATCTTTTTTCTAATTTTTTCTATAAGCCCTCTTCTAATAATTGCAACGTTTTTGAAAAGCCTTGTTCCAAAAACAAAAATAGCAGCATAATACAAAGGTATACCTAATCTATCACCTATATACGATAGAACAGTTGCTAATGCAAAATTAACAAGAAACCCTGTAATAAAAACAATTGAATCGAATCTTTCTTTGATTATTGCACTTAATGCACCTAAAACACTATCTATAGCCGCTAATATTCCTACTGCTAAGTATACTGAATATAATGTATTAAATGAATAGGGAATATAAAACCCTATAACCACACCTATAACAATTCCAATTAAAGCAATTATCATTTTATTTCACCTTCGTAATCCTTAATATACTTAAACCTTACATTCCCGTCATACATAGGCACGGTCACCCATACCGAAGTGTTTACTTCAATAAATATATTCCACTTTCGCAAAACATTTGCATACCCATTGGGAGAATTTATTGCAGCTTCTAAATAATATTTATCACCAATCGCTTTTATAATAAATGGTTGAGCTACTACTTTTTCATTTATCTGAATAGTTGGACCCGCACATTTTATTTTTGATTTACCAGCAACAACTCTCTCGCCATTTATAGAAATTGCTTCCGCTCCCGCATTTTTTAAATCTGCAATAATATTTTGAATATCAAAATCATGCACAATTAAGGAACTCGCTTCACGATTGCTTGATATTATTTTACTATCGTTAATAATTATTAAAACACCTTGTCCATGAACTTCATTCAATCCAGCAAAGTTTCTAACGTCTTTAATTTCTTTTTTCAAATTATTAATTATAACAATATCACTATTAGTTTTTTTATAATTTTCCAATTCACTTTCTAATCTTTCTTTATTTTTCTCTAATAAATCCATCTCAATCTTTTCTTTAATTAACTCATTTTTCTGATCATAAAGCTTTGAAAGTGTTACATACTTAACATTATCTTGCAAAACATTATATAATAGTGTGGCAAAAAACCCTAAAAGAATTGTAAGAAATAAAAATAAAAAAGCATTATATTTATTTTTCAATAAAACCACCTAATTATCCGTATTTTGAATATATTCAAATTCAATAGTCCCATCGTACTTTGCAATTACTACATCATCTGATTGAAACGTCTCAATAAAATAACCCTTATCTCTTATTATAGAAACTATACCAAACCTTTGATTGATTGATGCACTTAAGGTTTTAATATCTCCAATAGCTTTTATCTCAATCGGTGCTATAACTGGTATTTTATTAATCATCAAACTGTTTCCCGCTGTTCTTATTTCGGTTGTATTTACTATTCTCTGGTCATTTATTGAAATTGCTTCTGCTCCAGCAGCATTTAATTCATTAATTAAATTTAAAATTAAATTGTATTCATAAACAATATTCGAAGTAGCCGAAACATATTCATCTTTACTATTATCAATAGAAATAGTAACTCCTGTCCCATGCACATTAGTCATCCCAGCATTTTTTTTGCATTCTCTTGATTGAGTATATAAAGAATCTATAAGTGTATTTTCTTTTGAAATAGAAGTTTTTATTTCATTTAATTCATTTTCTAAAGAAACAACCTCTTCTTCTAATAATCTCTTTTTTTCTTTAACAACCTCTAACTCAATGATTAATTGCCTTGATTTAACATTTGGACTATGTCCACTTAGCAAATTATTCTGCACCACTTTTACTTGAAAAGAAATAATAATACCTAAAAGAATACTAATAATTCCAATCCAAATATATGCACGAATTTTTTCTTTATTCAAAATCTCACCTACAATTATTTTGTACTTCTAAAAAGAGGTAAATCAGTTATACTTACATTAATAACCCCATAATGCACGTCTTTTTCGACCAAGTCATAATATACATTAATAAAGTCATTAAATTTTCTTTCGATTTGAGAACAATCTCCAAACTCTACCTCTATACCAGCTAATGTACTAACACATACATTACTGTCATTATATTCTATTATCTTTTCAATATCAATACCCGATTTTTTAATAAGCTTAATTAAAACAAAAATATTATTGAATATCTCTTGATTATACGTTTCCAATTTTTCATTAATCTTATAATATGCTATTTCTAATCCCGTTAAGTAATAATCAGTATCAATGTCCATATTAATAGCTAATACGTATCCATTATCATCGGTAATTATTAATATATCATTATCAATTATTTTTAAAAAAGGTTGCTTATAAATAATATCCAATTTCAAAATATTTGGAAATTGTTTTTCAACAAGTACACTTTCTACAGTAGGGATTTCAAGAATTCTTTGTTTTATTACTCGCTTACTATCATTAAAAAAATTTAAATTATTTAATAAACTCTCAATTGAATCTTCATTCATATATTCGCACTTATTATATTGTATTTCAGTTATCTTAAAAAAATCCGTTTTTTGAAAAATACCAACTATTATAATTAATACGCCTAA
>JAYEHA010000397.1:0-1681 GCA_034659335.1 Bacillota bacterium | reverse complement strand
TTCATGTAATTAAGGGTTTAAAAAGAAAATTAATAGATGAATTAGAAAAAGAAAATAGTAAGAATCAGATAAGAGAAAAAATGGAAGATTCAAAAGAAAGTCTTGTGCTTATTTTTGAAAAAGATTTTAAAACAGTTGGCGGGGTTTTACTTGAAATAGAAGGAAATTCAAATAAGTCGTTTACTAAAGATTCTAAAAGAGTTATGGTTGCTTTAAAAAATATTGCAGAGAATTATCTTTTAAATGAATCTTTTTATAAAATAAATGAAAAATTTAGAGAAGAAATTGCATTTTCAATGATTAAAATGTTAGAAATTCATGATGAATATACTAAGGGACATTCAGAATCGGTTGCAAAATATTCAAAACAATTAGCAGAGTATATTAAAATAAGTGATAATGAGGTAAATGAAATATATTGGGCTGCTTTAGTTCATGATGTGGGTAAAATTTTAATTGATAAGAATATTATTAATAAAGTGGGAAAATTAACTAATGAAGAGTATGAAATAATAAAAAAACATCCGGAGTTTGGATATGAATCACTTAATAAGTCAAAAATAACAAAAAATATTGCTAAATATGTACTTTATCACCATGAAAGAATTGATGGTAAAGGATATCCAATGGGACTTATAGGTAGTGAGATACCGTTTGAATCTAAAATTATAGCAATTGCTGATAGTTATGATGCTATGACATCTGCAAGAACATATAAAAAAGCGATGTCTAAAGAAAAAGCTTTAATAGAAATTGAGAAAAATTTAGATTTACAATTTGATAGAGAGTTAGGTAAAACTTTTATTCGGATGATGAAAGAAGAGGATGATTTGGAGGCTATATGAAAAAAAATATTTTAACATTTTTGATATTATTAATTTTTATCATATTTCCTAGTCCAATTAGTTTTGCAGATGATAAATTAATAATTGGTTACTATGATGATTATCCTTTGATTTTTAGGGATGAGAGTGGTAATCCTAGTGGTTTTTCTATTGATTTAATGAATGAAGTTTTAAAAAAAGAAAATTATGAGTTTGAATATGTCTATGGAACTTGGACAGAGATGATGGAATGGCTAGCAAATGATGAAATTGATGTAGTAATAGATATTTTAAAAAACGAAAGAAGAGATGAGTTTTACGATTTTAATGAAATACCATTTTTCATGAGTTGGGGTACCGTATGTGTAAATAATAAATATAAAGTTGAATCTATATTTGATTTAGAAGGTTTAAAAATTGGATATATGGATAGTGATTATTATGCAGTAGAAAAAACGGGAATTATAGATAAAACTGATGAATTTTTTTTAGATGTTGAATATGTTTCTTACGACACTTACGCCGCTGTATTTAAAGCTGTTAGTAAAAATGAAGTTAATGCTGGTATAATTAATAGACTTACTGTTAATCAAATATATGAACACAATAATATAAAAGAAACACCCCTTATGTTTGCAGCAAGTGGTATAAGAATTGCCGTTTTAGAAGGGGAAAACAAACAAATAATAGAAGATATAGATAAGTATTTATCTGTATGGCAAAGTAATAAAGGCTCAATTTATTATGAACTATATGATTATTGGTTTGCTTATCTAGCTAAGAATAATTTAAAGGCAATGTATTATGAAAATAAATTAAAAATTATTTTAGTGTTATTTGCAATTGGTTTAATTGTA
>JAYEHA010000396.1:0-1683 GCA_034659335.1 Bacillota bacterium | reverse complement strand
ATATTTTAAAAAAAGAAAGTGAAGAAATTGATAAAAAAATTGAAAAATTAAAAAAAATTAAAAAGAATATAAAATATAGATATGACGAGCTTATTTGGGCACAGGAATGTAAAGAAATGGGTCAGCCATATATTTCATTAGAAGATGAAAGATATATTTTGAGATTGAATAGCTTAGTTGAAAATAAAGGCGACTTAGAATTAGGACTTAGAAAATTGAATGGGAATGATGAACCAATGGTATTTACTGGGCGTGTTGGTTTAATAATATCAAAAGAAAAATTAGAAAACAAAAAATTTGATTCGTTTGATTCTATTTATATTTTATTAGATGAAAATGAAAATTATAATTATAATAAGGTATTAACAATTGAAAAAGGTATGTATGCTACGATATATTATTCTGCTGGACATAAAGAAAATAAAAAATATTTATTAAAACTAATACATTATATTGTTAATAATGGATATAAGATAATTGGAGATGCATTTGAAAGAACAATAATTGATGAATTTATTGAAAAAAAAGAGAATCGAATATTAACAGTTATTGAAATTCCTATCGAAAAAAATTGACTCTATAGTTACTAGAGGGTTTATAATATATTTAATAGAGTATTTAATATATAAGGGGGAAAAATGTTATATAAAAAAGAATTAGACAATCTTAAAGAGTATGTACCAGGAAAGCCGATTGAAGCAGTTAAAGAAGAATTTGGATTAGAAAGAATTATTAAATTAGCATCAAATGAAAATCCATTAGGACCATCAAAAAAAGCAATACAAGCTATTAAAGATGAAGCTAGTAGAGTAAATATCTATCCTGATACAAATGCAACTGAACTTAAAAGTGTACTTAGTAAAAAATTTAATGTAAAAAAAGAACAAATAATTTTAGGAAATGGTGGAGAAGAAATATTAAAGTTAATTGGAATGACAATAATAAATGAGGGTGATGAAGCAATAATGGCAGATCCATCATTTATGCTTTATGATATAGCAATTTCACATATGGGTGGAAAAGCAATAAAAATACCATTAACAAAAGATTTTAAACATGACTTTAAAAAATTTATTGAAGCAATCAATGAAAAAACAAAAGTTATATTTGTATGTAATCCAAATAATCCAACAGGAAATATAATGACAAAAGAAGAAATAGATTATTTAGTAGAAAATACAAGAGATGATATATTTATAGTATTAGATGAAGCATATTTTGAATTTGCAAGTGTAAATAAAGATTATCCAGACGGACTTAATATACTTAAAAAAAGAAAAAATACAATTATTTTAAGAACATTATCAAAAGTAGCAGGACTTGCAGGAGTAAGAATTGGATATGCATTTTCAAGTGAAGAGTTTGTAAAGCAAATCAGTAAATCAAAGGGTGTCTTTAATGTAAGCAGAATAGCACAAGCAGCAGCAGTAGCAGCATTTGATGATCAAGATCACATTGCTAATACAGTAAAACTTAATTACGAATCATTAAAGATAATGACAGATTATTTTGATAGTATAAATAAAAATTATGCAATTCCTAATGCTAATTTTCTATTTGTAGATTTAGAAGTAGATTCGAGAATGATATTTGATAAATTACAAAGAAAAGGAATAATAATAAGACCAGGATTTTTATGGAAAAAAGACAGTTTTATAAGAATATCAAGTGGAACAATTGAAG
>JAYEHA010000395.1:0-8874 GCA_034659335.1 Bacillota bacterium | reverse complement strand
AACTTAATTCAACAATATTCGAATTTTTATCAATATCAATATTATATATACCCCTTTTTTTAAAATTTATTGAAATATTTGAAATTGCATTACTAGCTTTAACATATTCAAATCCATCTAAAGGATTCCCTGAGAGGTAAGCAAAAATTTTATCATCAATCGATTCAATATAAACATCGTCTACACCTTTAGTTTTATCAAGTTTCATAATAACTCTTGTAACAATATCATCTGATTCAAACTTCTCCTCTGTAGTAGGATCTAACTGAAAATAAGTGTAACTTACTATTCCGCCACTATTTACTTCTACAGTCGTTCCTTTCCCACTATTAAGTTTCAAGTTACTATTAACTACATCCACAATTACTAAATTTTCATTTTTATTAACTTCAAAATCATATGCCGGCATATCTTCTTTTGTTGAAATTATTAAAGCTTTTGAATTATAAATATTATCAACAACAATTTCTTCAACTGCATTTATAATCTTTATTACTATTTCACTCGTTTCATAATCATAAAAGGTATCAAAACTTTTTTTCTTAGATAAATCCATTTCTATTAAAGTACTTTTACTATCACCTAATGATTTTTCTAATTTTAAATCAGATATATTAAATAGGCTAACATCATAAATAACCACATCATTTTGCTTAGTTAAAAATATAGATTCCTCAAATTCATCAATTAATAGATTCGTATTCGGAATAGAAAAAAATATTTTATCTTCTATACCAAAACCACTTCCACCAACTGAATAATCGTTAATATCAACATAGCCACTTGTTTTAATTCTAATTTCAGGAAACTTTAATTTATATTTAAAATCAATTCCAGTAATATTTTGTTCTTTAGAATTTATAGTTGCTGTTTTTGTATCTCCAAGCCAATCAATATCTAAATCAAAATTTTCAGAAATAAAACGAATAGGCACCATAGTTCTCCAAGAATCTTGATATGCCATAAGCTTTGCAGGCACACCACTTGGCAATTTTACTTTTTCTCCATTTACTATTGCAAATTCATTATCAATTGTTAATTTTATAATTTTATCTTTATAATCAATAGTTACAGTCTTTGTTTCTTGATCCCACGAAACATTCGCACCTAATTCCTCAGTAATAAATCTAACCGGAACAAGTGTCCGTGTCTCCCCTTGTAATACATATAATATTCCCGGCATGTCTGTAACAACATCTTTACCCTTTAATATTAAATTTACCGGCTCATATGTTTCAACCTCATTAGTCATAGAATCTTTTAAATCAATACTATCTATTTCTAAAAATTTATTACCAAATGATATACTTGTCATAAATATTATAACAATTATTATTACTATATATTTTTTCACATTAGCCCCCAAAATTATTAAAATTAAACTTCATATATTTTTATTCTATGTATAGTATATCAAAAAAAATATAAAAAAAGAAGTAGAAACTTAATAGTCTCTACTTCTTAATATTATTTTCTTAAAATTATTTTACCATTTCTGTTCTACCGAAGTAGTAAGTGCTTAAACCTGTTAATTCCCAACCTTTAACATCGTTAGAAATCATCATAATATCAGTATAGTAATAAACTGGCATTACAACAGCAGCGTCCATTAATACTTTATCTGCTTCAAATAACATTTCGAATCTGTCTTGTCCAGCAACCATCATAGAATCGTCTAATAATGTATCATATTCGTCACTACCCCATTGAGTATGATTCATTGACCCACCTGTTCTAAACATATCTAAGAAAGTTAAAGGATCTACATAATCTCCAATCCATCCTTCTCTAGCAATTTCGAAATTACCTTGAGTTCTTGTATCTTGGAATACAGCCCACTCTTGATTAGTTAAAGTAATATCTATTCCTAAGTTAGTTTTCCACATTTCTTGAACTGCTTCAGCAATTTTTTGGTGTCCTTCAGATGTGTTATATAATAACTCTAAAGTAGGGAAACCTTCACCATTTGCATATCCAGCTTTTGCTAATAATGCTTGTGCTTCTTCAACATTTGCAGTAGCAGAAATTCCGTAGTTTCCAGTCATTTCGTTAAATACATTTCCTTCAGCATCTAAAATTGCTCCTGGAATCATAGTAGCTGCAGGTAATTGTCCACCTTTAGTTACTGTTTCAACGATTGCTTTTCTATCAATTGCTAATGTTAACGCTCTTCTTACATCTACATTATCTAAAGGCTCAACTTCAGTGTTGAAACTATAGTAATAAGTTCCAAGCATTGGGAAAATCATAAATGTTGGATCTTCAGCAATAAGTCCTGGTATCTCAGCACTAGGAATAGTACTATTAATATCAAACTCTCCGCCTTGATAAGCAGTTAATGCAGTTGAAGCTTCAACTATCATTCTTGCAACTATTTTATCTAATTTAACTTCATCAGCTCTCCAATAATTTTCATTTTTCTCTAATACTATTTTGTCGCCTGTTTCATATTCAGTTAATTTAAACGGTCCATTAGAAACTGCTAATGCTCCATCTTTTGCCCATAGACCTTCATCTTTAGCATTTACCATATCTTCTCTAACAGGGAAGAAAGTATAGAATGTAGTTAATCCTAAGAACCATGGTGTTGGTGCTTTTAAATTAACAACAAAAGTTGATTCATCAGTAGCTTCAAATGTATCAACATTAGCAGCAGAAAAAATCCATGCATATTCTGAAGCTGTCTCTGGATCTAAAACTCTTGTCCAAGCATATTCAAAATCATTAGCAGTTAAAACTTGTCCATCAGACCATTTAACGCCTTCTCTAATATGGAAAGTATAAGTTTTTTGATCTTCAGATAAATCATAACCTGTTGCCATAGCCGGATCTAAAGTTCCATCAATTTCTCTCATTAAACCCTCAAAAGTATTATTGATTACATGTCCACCATCACTAGCGCCATTTAAACCTGGGTCTAAAGTCTTTGGATCTGCCCCAAGATTCCAGTATAATACCTGTTCTATTGCAGCAGGCTCTTCTACTACTGGTTCTGTTTCCTCAGTAGGTTCTGTTGCCTCATCAGACTCTTCTACTTCAGCTGGCTCTTCTACTTCAGCTGGCTTTGAACAACCAACAAACGCAGTTAATACCAACATTAAAACTAACATTAACGATATACTTCTTTTAAACAATAAAATCCCCTCCATTTTTCTCTCTTTATAATAATTAAGAAATTAATTTTTCTTAATATCTACAAACATATTATATTATATTTTTACTGCAATTTCAAATAAGTATTGAAATGTTACGATTATTTAATAAAATTTCCAGTAAAATGACACGCAACTTTATGTCCATCACCAATATCTTGAAGCTCTGGTACTTCTTCAGAACAAATAGGTTTTGCATAACGACACCTTGTTCTAAATCTACATCCAGATGGTGGATTTAAAGGACTTGGTACATCTCCTTCTAACATCACTCTATCTTTAGCAAGCTCATGAGTAAGATCAGGATCAGGAATTGGCACTGCTGACAATAAAGCTTGAGTATAAGGATGCTCCGGATTATTATATAACCTATCCGCTTCGCCAATTTCTACAATTTTACCTAAATACATTACTGCAATTCTATCCGAAATATATTTTACCATTGATAAATCATGCGCAATAAATAAATAAGTCAATCCTAAATTTTGTTGTAAATCATCAAGCATATTTACAACTTGAGCTTGTATAGAAACATCAAGTGCTGAAATTGGTTCATCACAAATGATAAACTCTGGATCTACCGCTAAGGATCTAGCTATACCAATTCTTTGTCTCTGCCCACCACTAAATTCATGAGGATATCTACTAGCATGATCAGTAGTTAATCCTACTGTTTTTAATAATTCATTAATCCTATCTTTTCTTGCATCACCCGTTGCAATTCCATGAATATCAAGAGGCTCACCAATAATATCTGATACAGTCATTCTTGTATTTAACGATGCATATGGATCTTGAAAAATCATCTGCATTTTTTTTCTATATGACATAAGCTCTTTTTGTGAAAGTTCACTAATGTCGGTACCATTCATAATTACTTCGCCTTCAGTGACATCATAAAGTCTAATAATAGTCCGTCCAGTTGTAGATTTACCACAACCAGATTCTCCTACCAATCCTAATGTCTCACCTTTATAAACTTTAAAATCTATTCCATCTACGGCTTTTACATATTTTGTTTTTTTACCTAAAAATCCATGCTTAATAGGAAAATACTTTTTAAGCCCTTTTACTTCTAATAAAACTTCTTTATTTGGCATTAACATCACCTCTTCTAACACCTGTATCTACTTTTGTTTTTGGAGCATCTTCATGCAACAACCAACATGCAGCCTCATTTCCTTCACCAAACATTGTATATTCAGGCATTTCTTGAGTACATATTTTCATTGCATAAGGACATCTTGCTGAAAAAGGACATCCAGTTGGAGGCTTAATTAAATCTGGTGGAGTACCAGGAATTGGTATTAACCTACCACTATCTTCTTTATCCATTTTAGGAATTGATTTCATTAATCCCATTGTATACGGGTGTTTAGGTTCATAAAAAATTTCTCTAGCTGTACCTCTTTCCATTACAAGTCCACCATACATTACAATTATTTTATCACAAGAATCAGCAACCACACCTAAGTCATGCGTAATTAGAATAATTGAAGTATCAACTTTATCTTTTAAATCTTTTAATAATCCCATTATTTGAGCTTGAATTGTAACATCTAGCGCTGTTGTAGGTTCATCTGCAATTAATAAATCTGGTTCACATGAAAGCGCTATTGCAATCATCGCCCTTTGTCTCATTCCACCACTAAATTCATGCGGATAATTATCAATTCTTTCTTCAGGTGAAGGTATGCCAACCATTCTAAGCATATCTATTGCCTTTTTACGCGCCTCTTTTTTATCAACATTTTGATGTCTAGTTATCGCTTCAATAATTTGATTACCAATTGTATATACCGGATTTAAAGATGTCATAGGATCTTGAAAAATCATAGAAATTTTATCGCCGCGAATACTAAGCATCTCTTTGTCTTTCTTATCAACAAGACTTTCACCTTTAAAAATAATCTCTCCACTTTTAATTTTACCTGGATAAGATACTAACTTCATAACTGACATTGAAGTAACACTTTTACCACTTCCAGATTCTCCTACAATACCTAAAACTTCACCTTTTTCAACATTAAAGCTAACACCTCTTACAGCTTGTACTTCGCCCAAATGTGTATAGAATGAAGTTTTTAAATCGTTTACTTCTATTATTTTTTTTCCCAATTTAGTCACTCCTTTCTATCTACGCAATTTTGGATCTAGCGCATTTCTTAAACCATCGCCGAAAAAGTTAAATGATAATACAGTAATACTTATTGCTAATGATGGCCATAATAATTGGAATGGATATGATCTTAATGCTTTTACAGCATCATTTGCCAAAGTCCCCCAAGAAGCCATTGGCGCTGGTACACCCAAACCAATAAAACTTAAAAACGCTTCTGTAAATATTGCACTCGGTATCATCATTGCTAATGATACAATAATTGGTCCTAATGCATTTGGAACTAAATGTCTTACTATAATTCTCCAACTACTTGCACCTAATGTTTTAGCAGCCATTACAAATTCTTGTTCTTTTAAACTTAACACTTCACCTCTTACTATTCTAGCCATTCCTACCCAATATATTAAACCCATCGCCAGTATAATTGTTTTTAAACCTGGTCCAATAACAACCATAAGTAGGATTACATATAATAATAATGGTACAGTTGCTATTACATCTACAATACGCATCATAATCATATCTGTATTACCGCCTGAATATCCAGATATAGCCCCATAAAATACTCCAACAAAGAATTGGACTAAAGTTGCTACTAAAGCAATTAACAATGAAATTGTTGCACCATATCTTACTCTAGCAAACAAATCTCTACCTAAATCATCGCTTCCAAACAGATAAGTTTTATTCCAAATACTATTTGTAACTACAATTTCCTCTCCATCTACAGTTAGTTCATAAGCTTTTTCAGCAATTGTTCCCGCTAATTTTGCTTTCGATATAAATGAAAAATCTAAATTATAATCTTTGCCATCTATTTCATAAATACGTCTCTTATTTTGCATAATATCTAGCATAGAATTTGTTGGTTCGAATCTTTCAATAATTTTTCCATCTTCACTAACCCTAAACAATGTATATTCACGATGAACAAAAATATATTCATGATCATTTAATTGAATAACATCCATTTTAGGTGGTAAATTTGCATTTTTTAACTCTTGAGTTGAATAATCCCATTCTGTAAAAAACGAACCAAACATTGCAAAAAGAATCACAATTACAATTAATGATAATCCTAACATAGAAAGCTTATTTTGTTTAAGTCTTCTCCATGCGTCTTGCCAATATGTCAAACTCTTTCGTGTAATTTCTTCCGATTTGCTTGCTTTTACTTCTACTTTCTCCCATAATTCAGGAGAGACATTTTTATTGTTCATATTTCCCTCCTAATCACCTAATTTTATTCTTGGATCAACCATTCCATATACAATATCAACCATTAGTATTGCTACAATAACTAAAGCCGCATAAAATACTGTAGTTCCCATTAAAACCGTATAATCTCTGTTTCCAACTGATTCAACAAAATATTTTCCCATTCCTGGAATTGCAAATATTTTCTCAATAACGAAAGAACCTGTCATTACAGCTGCAACCATAGGTCCAATATAAGTAATAACTGGAATAATTGCATTTTTAAGTGCATGCTTATAAATTACTACAAACTCTGGTAATCCTTTAGCTCGTGCAGTTCTAATATAATCTTCTCCAAGAACTTCTAGCATACTTGACCTCATTAGTCGCATTACAAATGCTAAAGAAAAAAATGCTAATGCCAATACCGGTCCAATAAAACTTCTAGGCGTTTCCAATCCAAAAGATGGAACAAGAGCTAATTTAGAACTAAATATATATATATATAAAGTTCCTATTACAAAGCCTGGAACTGCAACACCAACTGTAGCAAAAATTGTTACAATATAATCAATTAGCGAATTTTGTTTTAATGCTGAAATAATTCCTATAGGTACACCCACTAATAAAACAAATAATACAGCAAGCCCTCCCATTTTTGCAGAAATCGGAAAACCTTTTTTAATTAAATCCGTTACTGCGACACCTGTCATTTTAAATGATGGTCCTAAATCGAATGTTAAAATACCTTTTAAATAATCAAAGTATTGTACATATAACGGATCATCTAAATGATATTTTTCATTTAACGCTTCAATTACTTGAGGTGGCAATTCTTTTTCTCTTACAAAAGGTCCACCAGGTATTGAGTGCATTAAGAAAAAAGTGATTGTAATAACAAACCAAAGTGTTATTACCATAGATATCAATCTTTTTAATAAATAATTACCCATTAATAAATCTCCTCTCAATATTATGAATATTACAAGTAAAAATAATTGCATTTCATTTTCTACTTTTAAATATACATTTATTTTAGCTTATAACTCATTTATTTTCAATAGTTATACACCAATTAGATATTAAGTTTTCGTAATAACGGAAAGAAATGTTGCTATACAAAGCATTTACATAGATGAAAACGTTATCATCAATTGGTTAAATTTACCCCCTGTCACCGTATGAATTTTCTGAAAAATGCAATATCCAAACCATTTTCAGTATATATGATTTAAGGATTTCAGAAATGATTATTATATCACTTTTTTTATCATATTTAATAACAACGGCTTCATCTCCGCAATATTTGCTGGTTTTCCCTCAATAATTGCGTGATAACAAACAGAAGAAGTCAATTCAATAACCATAAACAAAACTTTATAAAAATCTTCTTCACTCAAATCATTATTTTCTTTTTCACTATAAAGTTCATGAATCAAATCGTCAACAATCTTAGTTATAACCTTATTATCAACCGCTTGGTTAAACATCCCCCATGATAAATTCTTATGCAATAATTTCAAAAGAATCCGATTTTCACTTAATAAATCAATAATATGATTTATAAAAAAAAGTATTCGGTCACTATATGAATCTATCTTCATTTTCTTTGTATATAAATACGATTCCATTAATAATTCATAACTTTTTTTCACAATTAACTTATCTAATAAACTATACTTATTTTTAAAATATAAATAGAAAGTCCCCTTTGCAACACCTGCTTGTTTTGTTATACCACTTACAGTAACATTATTTATCTCTTTCTGAGTAAACAAAGTATAAGCAGCATCATAAATAGCCGATTCTTTTTTTTCTTTATTACCATCAACTTTTGACATTTAATCCCCCTAACTATCTTATAAATTAATATTATAATAATTCTAATAATATTGAAATGGAAAATTTAATTTTAAAAAAAGTAAGAGAGTATATACTCTCTTACGATATCTATTAGTTAGTAATATCAACTTCCTCATTCACTAATGAATGAACATAACTTGAAGAAATTCTATTATCTTTAATATTTAAATCTTCAATATATGGGAATCTCTTTATAACATCAATATTCCTAATATTATTATAACTAATATCGAGAGATTCTAAATAAACTAATTTTCTTAAACTTGAAATGTCTCTAATATCATTATCACTTAAAGATAAATTAGTTATCCCATTAAGATTTATTAAAGAAGAAACGTCAGTTATATTATTTTTATCTAATAACAATTCCTCTAAATACACAGATTCTTTTAATGGAGATAAATCATAAATTTCATTATCATATAAATTAAGTTTATTTATATATGGAAGCAAAACCAAAGTTCTAATATCTTCTAAATCATTTTTATAAAAACTTAATTCTTCAATTTTCTTACAATTTTTTATTCCGTAAATATTATT
>JAYEHA010000394.1:0-1687 GCA_034659335.1 Bacillota bacterium | reverse complement strand
AAGGGGTTAGTTATATACAGGAAGAAAGATTTTGAAATAATATTTGACAAATATATTAAACATGTTTATTATATAAATACCCCCTATATGGTGGGTATAGGAGGATGGATGATAAATATAACACAAGAAGCTATAGAAGCTGTTAATGAAAAATATTACTTGAATGAGGAAAAATCTATTGTTAGAATATTTATAAGTGGAATAGGTTGAGGTGGTCCTACATTTGGGATTATACTTGATAGTGTAAAGGAAAATGATTTTATTAAAGAATTAGATGAATTTAATCTTATTGTTGAAAAAGATTTAATTAATCTTTATGGTAGTTTTGATATTGATTTCTTAGATAGTTGGGTTGGAAAGACTTTTCTTGTTACACCAGCTATGGGAGGATCAACTTGTAGTTAAGGAGGAAAAGAATGGACGTAAAAGTGTATTCGTCAAATACGTGTACTTATTGTAAAATGGTTAAAGAATATTTAAATGATAAAGGTGTTGAATTTACTGAGTTGAATATTTCAACTGACGCTGAAGCGCGGAAAGAATTAATTTCAAAGGGATTTATGGGTGTTCCAGTAGTTTATATTGATGATGAAGTTGTTCAAGGTTTTGATAAAAAAAGATTAGATGAATTATTATAATTAATTAAGGGAGATAAGTATTTATCTCCTTTTTTGTCTAAAAAATGTAAAAATATGATATTGCAATATTATTGACGATTAAATATCATTAAGATATAATGATGGTGTCTATAAAAAAGGAGAAAAAAATGATTAGTGATAATATTAAAATAAAAAATGATTTATCAAATAGGTTGAAAACTATTAAAGGTCATATTTCAGGTGTGCAAAAAATGCTTGAAGATGATAAACCTTGCGAAGATATATTGTTTCAAATATCAGCAATTAAATCATCAATACATAAAGTTGGAAATATATTTTTAGAAAATTATGCTAAAGATTGTATTTTAGAAAAGAATAAAGATAATAATCTTGATGGTGATGAAATTGATGAAATAATTAAATCAATTATTAAGTATTCAAATTAGTTATTATATAAGGGGGATAAATTTATGAGAAAAGAAGCGTTTGATTTATTAAAAAGATATACTAAGTCAGAAAGTCTTATAAGACACGCATTTGCTGTTGAGGCGGGAATGATAGCTTATGCAAAAAAATATGGGGAAGACGAGGATTTATGGGCTTCGGTTGGAATTTTACATGATGTTGATTATGAACTATATCCTGATACACATCCTTTAAAAGGTGTTGAAATATTACAAGCAGAAGGTTATAGTGAAGAGTTTGTTAATGCAGTTAAAGGACATGCTGATTATACAAATACTAAAAGAGAGACTAAAATGGCTAGAACACTTTATGCAGTCGATGAATTTGCAAGTTTTATTGTGACTATTGCACTTATGAGACCTACTAAATTAGAGGGTATGAAATATAAATCGGTTAATAAAAAATTTAAGGCAAAGGCATTTGCTGAAGCTATAGATAGAGAGCATTTAAAAAGATCGGTAGAAGAATTAGGTGAAGATTTTATTGACCACGTAAATATTTTAATAGATGGTTTACAAGAACATGAAAAAAAATTGAATAAAGAAGGTTATAGTTTATTAATCTAATTTAGATATTGCTTTAAGATAGTAGACGATTTAAACTATCTTAAAGTTTTTTTATTG
>JAYEHA010000393.1:0-8894 GCA_034659335.1 Bacillota bacterium | reverse complement strand
ATCCCATCCGAATCGCCATTAAAGAAATAAGTTTAGAAAAGTATAATATATGCTGATGTGGCTCAATTGGCAGAGCAGCTGACTTGTAATCAGCAGGTTGTCGGTTCAAGTCCGACCATCAGCTCCAAGTAATTATTATGGAGGGGTTCCCGAGCGGCCAAAGGGGGTGGACTGTAAATCCATTGTCAGAGACTTCGAAGGTTCGAATCCTTCTCCCTCCACCAAATTTTTTAATGGATATTGTTATAATTTATGCGGAAATAGCTCAGTGGTAGAGCGCCGCCTTGCCAAGGCGGAGGTCGCGGGTTCAAGTCCCGTTTTCCGCTCCAAACTTTACAATATATGCGGGTGTAGCTCAGTGGTAGAGCCTCGGCCTTCCAAGCCGATTGCGAGGGTCCGATTCCCTTCACCCGCTCCATATTGGGAATTAGCCAAGTCGGTAAGGCACCGGGTTTTGATCCCGCCATGCGTAGGTTCGAGTCCTGCATTCCCAACCAAATACGACCCATTAGCTCAGTTGGTAGAGCATCTGACTTTTAATCAGGGTGTCTGGCGTTCGAGTCGCCAATGGGTCACCAAAATAGGGCGGCATCGCCAAGTGGTAAGGCAGAGGTCTGCAAAATCTCCACCCCCAGTTCAAATCTGGGTGCCGCCTCCAAAAAAAAATGCGTTCTTAGCTCAGTTGGATAGAGTGTCTGACTACGAATCAGAAGGTCAGGGGTTCGAATCCCTTAGGACGCGCCAAGAACGAAGTAGCAATAAATATTCGATTTTGAATGTTTGTTGCTACTTTTTTTATTGAATAAATCATTTAAAAAATAAGAAGTACAAATTTAGTTACAATAAAAGTAATTATTCAATATAAATATGAAGGTGAAATTTTAAAAACAATAATATACAGGCGTTTATTATTGACGTTGATAGTGAGTTAAAGTATAATTAAGATATAATATGAATTTTATTTTATGATTGGAGGGAGATTATGGCGCAAGTACTAAAAGAAGAAGTAAGAAATAGAATTATAGATGCTGCAACTATAGATTTTTTTAATAGTGGGTTTAATAATGCTACTGTAAGAAATATTGCTAAATTAGCTAAAATCACTCCTGGAAATGTATATAGATATTTTGAAAGTAAAGATGCAATATATGAAGCTGTTGTTTTAGATGGATATAATAAGTTGAATTCTATAATCAAAAAGCAGATAAAAATTGAAATTGGAAGCAAACCATCAATTGAATTATTAAATAAAAATATAAAAAATGGTATTAATAAACAAATTGAAAGCTTGGTTCAAGAAGTAGTTAGAGTATGCTATGGTGATAGAATGGCACTTTTAATTTTACTTCGTGATAATAGAAAAAACGCTTCTTTAGATATAAAATTTGGGATGCAAAATTGGTTTGAAGAGAATTTTGATATTATTTATGGTAGGACGGGAATATCAAAAAACTTAGCTTATTGCTTTACAGAAGGAATAATAAATATTGTTCTTGAAGAGGAAGAAGATTTAGTTGTAAAAATAAAAGCATTGGTAAATTTTTTCTTTTTTAGAGAGGTGGATAATTATGAAAAATAAATATATATTATTGTCTATATTAATAATAAGTTTAATTGCATTTGTTGGTTGCACTGAAGAAAAAGTAGAGAGTGTAAAAGAACGAATAGTGAAAGTGAAAGTAGCAAAATCAGAAACAATATCAGAAGAAATATATTATTTTGGATTTATAGAGCCTGAAATAATTAAAACATATGCATTAAAGACGAGTGGAAAAATTTCAAAAATTGAGGTTCAATCAGGTGATGCTATACAAACTGGAGATATATTAGTTGTTTTAGATGATTATGAATATACTTTATTAAAAAAAGCTTCATTGGAACAATATTCTTTATCTAAGCTGGATTTAGATAAGGTTGAGGAAGCTAGAAAATTTTATGAAAAAATATATAATGATACTTTAAATTTGTATGATAAAGATGCAATTTCAAAGGTGAAATTGGATGAAGTTAAGTTGCAATATGATATTAAAACAAAAGAAGTAGAACAAGCTAGGAAAGTTATTAATCAAGCTAAAATAGATATTAATTCGAAAGATACTATATTAGATGATACTGTTTTAGTTTCAGATATGGATGGATATATTGTTGATGTTCTTAATAAAGAGGGTGAATTAATTAGTTCTGGTTATCCAGTAATATTGGCTCGAAGTGAGGAAAATATTGTAAATATTGGAGTGACTCAAGAAGATGTGAAGAGAGTTAAGATTGGCAATAAAGTAAGTGTTGAATCCGATGGAGAATATTTTAATGGAATAATTGAAAAAATTAATTTAATGCCAAATAAATATTCTAAAACTTATGATGTTAAAGTTAAAATAGATAAAACAGATTTTATAATTGGAGAATCTTGTAGGGTATTTCTTGAACTTGAAAAAATTAATGGTATTTGGATGAATATTAATGACATCATGAATGATGGGGTAGATTACGTTTTTGTAATTGAAAATAACAGAGCAACTCGTAGAGATATTGAATTGCATGAAGTAAATAAAGGAAAAGTTAGAGTCTCTAATATTGAAAATGGTGACGAGGTAGTTATAAGTGGACAAAAGGCTTTAGCTGAAGGGTATAAAGTTAAAATAGTTGGTGATATAAATGAGTAAATTAATTTTAGTTGCCATTAAAGAAAGAAAGGTAACTATTTTATTATCAATTATTATTTTATTTTTTGGTGTGTATTCATATCATTTTATTCCTAAACAGGAGAATCCTGACACGACAAGTCCTGCCGCTCAAATATTAACAATTTATCCGGGCGCATCTGCGACTGATGTAGAAAATTTGGTAACAAAACCGATTGAAGATGTTGTAGCTACATTAGATGGGATAGAATATATTAAATCTTTTTCATATGATAATGCATCAATTGTTATTGTAATGTTAAATCATGATGTTGATTATGATGAGCAGTGGGATACTTTGAGAATAGGGATGAAACAACTTGAAACTGAATTGCCAAGTGGAGTAAATATACCAGAAATGGAAACTGAATTGACAGAATCTGCTGGCTTTATTCTTTCTGTAAGTGGTGGGGATTATTCGTATAGTCAACTATTAGAGTTAGCAAAGCAATATAAAGAAGAACTTAATAATATTAATGGAATTAAAAAGATAGAAATTGAAGGAGAAGTTGAAAAAAAGCTTATTGTTGAAATAGATAATGAAAAAATATTTAAATATGATATTGCAATAAGCGATATCTATAATCTTATAAAAGCACAGAATGTAGTAATACCATCTGGATCAATAAAAACTGAATCTGGTGAAATAAATTTTAAAGTCCCCAAAAGTATTACTAGTCAGCGAGATGTAGAAAATTTAATTATATATATTTCAGAGGATAATGGAAGTGTTGTTAGATTAAAAGATATTGCTAAAGTTAGTTTTATAGATGATGATAATTGTTTAAAATTTAGAAATAATGGCAAAAATGCAATATTTATAACAGGCTATTTTAAAGAAAACAAGAATATTGTTATAGTTGGTAAAGAAGTTAGAAAAACCATTGATAAAATTAAAGGAAATTTGCCTAGTAATCTTGAAATTGATGAAGTATTATTTTTACCTGAAGATGTAGATAAATCTATTTCTGATTTTATAATGAATTTATTTCAAGGTATTGTATTAGTAGTATTAGTGGTTTTATTAGGAATGGGACGAAGAAATTCTGTTATTGTATCTATTACAATTCCTCTTTCAATAGCTATTACGTTTATAGTTATGAAAATATTAAAAATTGATATACAGCAAGTATCTATTGCAGCGCTTATTATTGCGCTTGGTATTTTAGTTGATAATTCAATTGTTATAAGTGATTCTATACAAAATAAAATTAATGAAGGTAAAAATCATTTAGTGGCATCATTTGAAGGCGCTAAGGTTGAAGCCATACCAGTTTTATCGTCTACTCTAACAACTATTGTTGCATTTGCTCCATTAATGACCTTACCAAGTGAAGCAGGAGAATTTGTTAAAACTTTGCCTCAGGTAGTAATAATATCCTTGATAGTATCATATGCTGTTGCTATGTTAGTTACGCCAGCTCTTGCTAGTAAATTCTTTTTAAAAACAGATAAAAAAAAGGATAAATTAAAATATATTAAAGATAAATATCATAAGTTATTAGCTATTAATTTAAATAATCCATATAAAGCATTGGGAACTGTAATATTTGTTTTTGTAATATCTCTTTTAGGAATTTTTTTAATTCAAATTAAAATGTTTCCGTATGTAGATAAGGATATTGTTTATTTTAATCTTAATAGTGAAGTAAGTGGAGATATTTTTAAAAGTGAAACTCTTGTTAAAAGCGTTGAAAAAATACTTATAGAAGAACCTGAAATTACAAGTATATCAAGTTCAATAGGTGGAGGATTACCACGTTTTTACATGACAGCAGATATTATAATGCCATCAGAAAATAAAGGACAAGTATTATCTAATTTTGATTTGAGTAAAAGTAATAGATTTAATGATCGAGAGGAATTTGCTATATATCTTCAAGATAGATTTGACAAAGAATTATTAGGAGGATATTGTACTGTAAACTTACTTGAAATTAATATGCCTGGACCTGCTATTGATGTAAGAATATCTGGTAAAAATATAGACGATGTAAATACAGTTTCTGATTATATATATGAGAAATTAGCAAATATGTCTGGAACTATGAACGTTCAAAATGATAAAGGTAATTATAGTTATGAATATATATTAAGTATTGATGAAGATTTGGCAAGCAGTTTTGGATTAACTAAATATGATATTCAATATCAAATTAATTTAGCATTGAGTGGTAATGTTGCTAGTATTATGAAGGCGAATGGAAAAGAATATGATATTAAGGTTAAATCGAATATAGATAATTTAGAAGATATAAATAATTTAGCTATTAAATCACAGTATACAAATAAAAAAATATTAGTTAAGCAGTTTGCAAAAATTCATTTGACAAAGCAATTGACTGCAGTAAAACGATATAATAGAGAGAGTTTAGTTTCTGTATCTGCTGGAGTTAGACCCGAATATGGAATTTCAAATTTACAACTTGAAATTGAAAACTTTATAAATAATGAAATTGATATATCAGGAGTAAAGATTAGTTATGGTGGAGATAGTGAAACGATAACAAAGTATCTTGCAGGACTTGTATCAGCAGGATTAATTGCGTTAATTTTTGTATATATAATTTTATTAATTCAGTTTAATTCATTAAAGCAGCCAGTTATAATTTTGGCTACAATTCCATTAGCATTTATTGGAGTTATTATTGCGCTTCTAGTAACAAAAACACATTTCACCTTTACAGTAGGACTTGGTATTGCAAGCCTTTTCGGCATTGTTGTAAATAATGCAATATTATTAATTGAATATATTAATAGAGCACGTAAAGAAGGAATGAATGTAAAAGAAGCATGTGTTGATTCTGTTGAAAAGCGTATGAGACCAATTTTACTTAGTTCAATAACTACTATATTTGGTCTAGTACCACTCGTAAGAGCACAAAGTTCTTTTTTTACTCCAATGGCAATAGGGTTGATTGGAGGGCTCTTAATTTCAACAATATTGACATTAACTGTTATACCAACAATTTATTATATTATTGAAAGATAAAAAATTAAAATAATATTATAAGTTATTTCTAATTGTTATTTGAGGAGATAATATGGGTGAAGCTCCCACGGCCCTAAAGGGTCGGAGCTTCTAAGAGATTAGAGGTCGCTTCACCAGACTCAGTTTTAAGAAATTTTAGCTACGATAGATAAGTTATAATACCGTAAGTTGACGCATCAGACCTTTGTTCTGTTGTCTGTAATTAAGTTGGAATTATGGGATAGCTCCTGTGTTGCAGATGTAAAAAGCTTATTTATCATTGTCGAGATAAGGTCGGATTCTATAATTGGTAATAGATTATAGATACGCACTACCTGATATTAAGCAGAGGATTTAACAAAACGGACTGTTTTAAATGGTATATGTAGAAAGTCAAGAAGGTAAGCCGCTAATGCCTTGTAAAAATGTAGTGGCCAGATTATTATTAAAAGAAAATAGAGCAAAAGTTAAAAAGAAAACACCATTTACTATTAAGTTAAAGCACAAAACAACTACCTATACACAAGAATTAACGTTAGGTGTTGATACTGGTGGTTCTAAGATAGGAACTGCTGTTTATAATAATGAAAATGGAGATATAATTTATACTTCAGAAATAGAAATAAGAAACGATGTCTCTAAACGTATGGAAAGGAGATGTAAGTATAGAAGAAATAGACGCAATAGAAAAACAATATATAGAAAACCAAGATTTGACAATAGAAAAAATTCTACAAGAAAAGATAGGTTTTCACCAACTATGACTAGTAAGATTAACTCACATTTAGAAGAAATTAAGTTTGTGAAATCAATACTGCCTATTAAAAATGTAGTACTAGAAACAGGAAATTTTGACACTCATAAGTTAAAAAAACCTAATGTAAAAAGTTGGGGTTATCAAAAAGGTACTTTATATAGTTACTCTAATAAGAGAGCTTATACTTTAAAACGTGACAATTACAAGTGTCAATATTGTAAAGGTAAATCTAAAGATTCAAAATTAGAAATACACTATATTGTGTTTAGAAATAATAACGGTTCTGATGAACCAGAGAATTTAACAACACTTTGCAAAAACTGTCATGATAAATTACACGAAGGAAAAATCAAATTAAAAAGTGGAAGAGGTAAAAAACGACTTAAACATATTAGCCAAATGAATAATATTAGAGTTCAATTATTAAAACTAATGCCTAAAGCTATTGAAACCTTTGGGTATATAACAAAAGAAAATAGGTGGAATTTAGGATTACCAAAAACACATTATAACGACGCAATTACAATTGCTTGTTGTGGATTGCCAATTAGAAACACTATTAGTAAAGTTTTATTTAAGAAATGTATTAATAAAGGTGATTACCAACAAACAAAGGGTGTTAGAAGTCAAAAAAAGATTCCTACTGGTAAAATAGAAGGTATAAGAAAATTTGACAAGGTTAGATATTTAGGTAATGAGTATTTTGTAAAAGGAAGAATGAGTAGTGGGTACTGTATATTAATGAATATTCATGGAAACAAAGTTAAATTCAATAATGCACCAAAGGGAATGAAAACACCTAAAATGTCACATTGCAAGTGCTTAGTTTTGGTACATTTGATATTTGTTTGTAAATATATAGCATGATTATGACTTCATTAATTAAAATTATGGAAGTCGATAAAAACCATATTTATTTATTGGTTAAATATGATACTTCTATAAGTATTTTACAAATAGTTAGATTATTAAAACAAATATTTACTTATAGAATTTGGAGAACGGGAAATAATGAGAATTTAAAAAAAACATTTTTGGAAAGAAAAAACATTTTGGTCAGATGGGTATTTTGCTTGTAGTATAGGCAATGTAAGTAAAGAGGCTATTGAAAAATATATAGAAGAACATGGCTAATGCGATTCATCTCCGATCTTAAAGGGATAGGAGTTTTCTCGCACAGTCTTATATAAATTTAGCATCTAAAGAGTTTTCAAAGATTTTAGATACTAAGTTCTTTAATAAAAAAATTATGAATATTGAATTTAAAGAAATTACTGGAAATGGGGAATATAAAATTATTCCATCTAGGGCAAAAAAATGAGAGGATTAATGGTAAATTATTTTGCTGTGAATGGGATTACTGATATTTCTATGATAAAGCAGTTTTCAAAGTTAAGGTATAAATATAATGATAAATTAAGTAATGAATTCACTTATATTTTTTTAAATGATAGTAAATCTAATTAATTAAAAATGGAAATTATAAAAAATCAAAGTATATGACTTGTAGTTTTAGATTTACAACATTTCTTGTAGATGATATTCATTATGAAAGAGCATTATATTTAGCCGATACGGCATTGTATATTGCAAAGGCTAAAGGGAAAAATAAAGTAGTTTTTACATCTAGTGAAGAAATTTTAAAAAATTAAAGAAAAAATATTTATTTTAGGGGATTTTATCAATAGTGAGGGGAGAAGGTTAAAAGCTTATGAAAATAATTATTTCTCCAAGTAAAATGCAAAATAGAAAACTAGTATTAAAAGATGATATAAAAAGAATATTGTTTCCTAAAAAAACGGAATTAATATATAAAAAAATTTCTAAACTTACTGAAGAAGAAATTTCAGATTTGTTTAATATTAGAAATGCATTATTAGAAAAAACAGTTAAAAGTTATAAAGAATTTGATTTGAATAATACAAATCATGCTATTGCAACATATAGTGGTTTTGTTTTTAAAAATATTGATATTGAAAAATATAGTGATAATAGTATTAATTATTTAGAAAAACATTTAAGAATATTGTCAGCATTATATGGTGTTATGACACCTTTAACTGGCATTTGTCCGTATAGACTAGATATGAACGTGAAAATTAGTGATATTAATTTATATAAAATTTGGGAAAAAGAAATTAATGATTATTTTCTTAATGAAGATATAATAATAAATTTAGCGTCTAAAGAGTTTTCAAAGATTTTAGATACTAAGTTCTTTAATAAAAAAATTATTAATATTGAATTTAAAGAAATTATGAAAAATGGAAAATATAAAATTATTCCATCTAGGGCAAAAAAAATGAGAGGATTAATGGTAAATTATTTTGCGGTGAATGAGATTACTGATATTTCTAAGATAAAGCAGTTTTCAAAGTTAGGGTATAAATATAATGATAAATTAAGTAATGAATTCACTTATATTTTTTTAAATGATAGTAAATCTAATTAAATATATATTTAAACATCTTGTAAAAGATGTTTT
>JAYEHA010000392.1:0-1690 GCA_034659335.1 Bacillota bacterium | reverse complement strand
TTTGTAGATTTAGAAGTAGATTCGAGAATGATATTTGATAAATTACAAAGAAAAGGAATAATAATAAGACCAGGATTTTTATGGAAAAAAGACAGTTTTATAAGAATATCAAGTGGAACAATTGAAGAAACTCAAATATTTATTGATGCTTTAAAAGAAATTTTATAAAAAATTATAATAATTGTTTATAAAATAAAAAACAGGGTATAACTACTAATGGTGATTATTATGTTAAAAGCTTATTATGACAATATGTTAATAGGAGTAACTAATGAATTTATTTTTAAAGACGGAAAATATTTTTTTCCTAGAACTAAAATTAATTTTAGTTTGCTAAAAAAAAGTAAAACTCATATTAATTCTCCTCATTTAGGGATTGCTAATTTTTATAACCTTGAAACCGATAGGATACATGAAAAAGATATTGCATGGTATTATCCTAAAACAGATGAAACTGTTAAAGAATTGGAAAATTTTATTACATTCAATAATAAAATTACATTTATAAAAAATTAACGAATTGAGGAAATTATATGATAAGATTTATTGCAGATTCTACTTGTGATTTGTCAGATGAAATATTAACTAAATATAACATTGGGATTGCTCCGTTAACAATAAATATTTCTGGTAAAGAATATAAAGATAGAATTGATATTACTCCAAATGAGTTTTATTCAATGATGGAAAGTTTTGAAAAAAATCCAACAACTTCTATGCCTGATCCATACGAATTTGTTAGGCTTTTTGAAGAGAGCAAAGAAAATGGCTATAAACAAGTTATATGTATTTGTATGTCAAGTGGAACTAGTGGTTCATATCAATCAGCAGTTATCGCAAAAAAAGAATATATTTCAAATAATACTGATCCAATTGAAATCTATGTACTTGATTCAAAATCAATGAGTCATGGATCAGGTTACTTAATATTAAAAAGTATTGAATTAATGAAACGTGGTGCTAATTTTAAAGAAATAATTCATTTTAATGAAATATATAAAACTAATGTAAAACATTTTTTAGCTGTAGACGATTTAAATCATTTAATAAGAAGTGGTAGACTTTCAAATGCAAGTGCAATATTAGGGAAGTTATTAAAAGTAAAACCTATTATGTCAATGAGAAATGGAAAAGGTGCTATTGTTGCTAAAGAGCGTGGTAGAAAAAGAGTGCTAAATCATTATATTAGAGAGTATATTAAAAGAGTGGATGAAAGAATTACAAGTTTTATTATAATTGGATATACTTCAGATATAACGGTTGCAACTAACTTAAAAAGATTGTTTTTAGCGGAAACAAATTTTACAGGTGAAATATTTATTATGCAAATGGGCGTAAGTGTAGGAACACATGTGGGATTAGGTGCAATATCAATGTATTTTATTGAAAAAGATCATTTAAAAACAGGTTTATTAAAAAGTGAACTTGAAAAAATAATTTATAATAAAGATAAATTGTTTGAAAAATTAAAAAATAAAAAACAATAAAAAAACTTCAATTTTGAAGTTTTTTTATTATAAATTACAATATATATATTACTTGCTAAAAAAGCGGTTAATATTATATAATTCTAATAGTGTGTAACGAATATAGAAAAAGAAACAAATCTAAATGGATTTTATAAAATACTTTTGAATTTTAGTTTATTAATAATATTTGAAATTAATAATGGAGTCTGAATATTATTATA
>JAYEHA010000391.1:0-1697 GCA_034659335.1 Bacillota bacterium | reverse complement strand
ACAAATACACAGTTGTTATAAGTATCCTCATAGATTTTTTTATCTTTTATAAACTGACTAACCACATCTTTATCCAGTTTTCTAGTTTTAATTAAATAAGCAAATACATGCTTAAATGTATCATTTTTTTTAGGAAGAATCATATCACCTTTTATTTCAATTTCTTTAGCTGGTGGCGGAATATAAGGAAGTTCATCATATGAAATATCAAGTAGTTGCTTAATTGACTCTACCCAAGATTTCCCTTCCATTTCCATAACAAACTGTATTGTTCCACCACCTGCTCCTTTTGAAAAACAATTCCATTTATTACCCTCTGCATTTATATAAAGACCTCCATAACCAGGAATTTTATAAGATCGTGGTGATATCTTTTTTACATCAAAACCTCTACTCTCAGCATAAGCAATTAGATTTATATCATTTGCCTGTGCAATCTGCTCTTCAGTAAATCTACGTAATTTTCTAGTCATATCATCACCACCTAAAAGTCACCTTCACCGTCAAAATCAATGGTTTCTATATCACCATTATATTTTTCTATCACTCTTTTTAGTACCTTGATTCTTTTCATATTCTCATTCGTGAAATTTAAAGATTTATAATTCAGCAAGAAATTTCTAGTTCCATGATCATCAACATATTTTTTAACTTTCAATTCTGATTCATTATTAAATCCTAAGCACCAACATAATGTCTCACTATTTTCTTTTCGATTCTTTATTATTAAATCTAAATTTTTCATTTTCATTCCTCCTACATCTCCAATTCATCTTCTTCAATGTTATTTCCCTCACATAAATTAAATGGTTCATAATTTGCTCTATTTATAGAATCATCAGTTAGATAACCATCATTAGCCATTGATGAGTATTTTCCACCGCCAACGATAATATGATCCAAAACTTTAATATTCAGCGGATGAAAAATATCAATAATTCGCTGTGTTATTGCTTTATCTTGCCGTGAAGCATTAACAGATCCACTTGGATGATTATGTGATAAAATAATATTCTTACAATCATTAGCAAGAGCCATTTTAAGTATTTGTCGCGGATAAACAACCGCCATTGAAACACTACCTTCTGATATTACTTTGTTTTCAATAATGCAATTTTTATTATCTAAAAAAGCTACCATAAATCGTTCTTTATCTCTAGTTCCACCAAGTAATGCAGAAAAATATCTACCTGCATCAGATGGTGATTGAAATTTAATTCTACTTTCTTCTTCATTCATTCTAAGTACGTTATAAGATGCCATAAATTCATTTAACATACCTATCTTTTCAAGTTGCTTTTCACTTAGATCTACAACCATTGGATGCTCTAAAATATTGAAAGGATTATTATCTTTAGCATAATTTTTGATTTTATTAATTGGTACTCCTGTTAATTTATTTAGATTCTTAAAAAAACTATCTGTATAAGTTATTTTATTTGCCATAAATATCACCTTCTTTTTTTTGAATATTATCCAATTCTCCAACGATTTCTTTAAATGCCACTACTTTTTCTTTAACCTCATTAGGCAAATTTAATACATCAATTTCTAAAAAAAATGTTTCCATTCCAATATCTCTAACAATTAATCTAACTTCAGATTCTACTTCTTTAGTTAAGTCTAAAACTAAAAGCATTAAATTAAGTGCACGATCTTTTTTCGATTCCATTAAATTTTTTCTATTCAATTTTATC
>JAYEHA010000390.1:0-1698 GCA_034659335.1 Bacillota bacterium | reverse complement strand
TATTTCTTTCTATTTGTATGATTCTCTCTTCATACTTTTCAATTAACTGTCTAGAATCTTTATGATTAATAATTGTCTTTAAGTCACTTATTGCTTCTTTATATTTTTTTATATTTCTTGTAAAATTAGATCTAGTTACATTTTGGTATATCTTATCTTTTTTTAAAAATTCAATTTGTTCTTCACATTCTAAAATTAAATTTGCTGAATCTTTAAAATGAGAAATTTCCTTAAATTCTAGTATAGCTTTTTTTATATCCGATATATTAGATGTATTCATTAAGCTCTTTGCATTTAAGTATATTTGTTCTTTTTTTAATCTTTCTTTGTCTTCAAATATTCCCTTTAATAACCGATCAACGTCCTTATAACCTTCAATTTTATTTAACTCTTTAATAATATTTTCATATTTTTTTATTTTTTCAGAGTTTGAAGTATCTTCATTAAAATCAATCATTTTTGTAGCAATTAAATAAATTCTTTCTTTTTCATAATTAATCAACTTTTCTCTATTTTCTTTAGATGAAAATTTAATTGCGTTTTTATAACTATTATGGTTATTTAAAGAATACTCAAAAGACAATAATCCTTCTACATCTTTTACCTTCAATTCAGCCATTAACTTTCCTATATAAGCTTCAGATAGTTTAGGATTCTGATCAAGTACTCTATCAAAATATTCATTTGCTTTATTGAAGTCAGAATTATCTAAAAATATCTTTGCTCTTTCAATCAAAGGATTAATACTAATATCACTAACGCCATTATTGTTATCCTGTTTTTTAGAATTATTTGTAACAATTTTTTCAATACCACGAACTAAATCTTGTATAAACCCTATTTTACTCATATCCAAAGACTGATAGATTGATAATTGTCCTGGCATATCATAAGGGTCCATATCTTTATAACAAGGGATTATTGTTTTATTTGATGCTTCTTCTGCAATTTCTAAATAGCGACTCCATTCATTTTTTACCCATACAGCATTAAAATTATCTGATGAAGTCCCTACTACTACCATCACTTTTGCTGAATTTAAAGCAGAGAATATATAAGGTTCATATTCTTTTCCTAATTTGTTTTCAAGTGTAATTTTAGAGAAGAATGTTTTATACCCTTTATCTTGTAATTGATAGTAAATATCTTGGGCTATTGAACTATCTTTTGTTCGAGAACCTGCTTCACTTGTTTCTTTATAACATATAAAAATATCATAAGGATCTTCATTTTTAGCTTTTTTAAGAATATCTTTTTGAATTTCATTTATTGTCTCAGCTTGTGTCTTATATAAATTCTTCTTATATTCATCGGTTGTATTTTTAAGAGTCAATTTATAATCTATGTCATTAAGAATTGATTCATAATGTAGTCTATGAACAGTTGGTATTCTTTTGTTAGTTTTTGGATCTTCTACATATTCTATCCCGTATTTAGATAAAACAAGACCCCAATAGGCTTCGGCTTCTGTATCATCTTCATTAATAATATTCTCGTATGCATCAGCTGCTTTATCGAATTCATTATTCATACGAAAATGATTTGCTCTATTAAATAGATTAGCTCTCCTTGAATCAGATATTTTAGGTAGTGTCACTAATGATCCGCAATAATTACATTCACCATATTCTTGGTTTTCTTTTACATCAATGTTGCCACCACACATATTGCATTTGATTACTTCCATGAATACCTCCT
>JAYEHA010000389.1:1556-8934 GCA_034659335.1 Bacillota bacterium | reverse complement strand
AGTTGGGAAAGCAGATATGCTATAATTTTTTTATCAAGGAAAGAGATTAGTAATTTAGAAGATGCGACAGAATATTTAAAATTCATTAAATATTATAAAAATGATTATGTAGAAGAAATGATGAAATTAAATCAGGAAATATCAGGTTATACTACTTTTAGTCATGTTTGTGGTGTTCATTATTTAAGTTTAAATATTGCAAGACAATTAAAAAAAGTAGGAATAAAACTTGATTTAGGTAGAGTTTCTGGTGCTGCTGCAGGTCATGATATTGGTAAGTATGGATGTAAAAAAAATGAACAACATAGAGTTGCATATTTTCATTATTATTATACAGGCGAATGGTTTAGAAATAGAGATATAATATATATTCGTAATGTTGCGATTAATCATTCTACTTGGGATCTAGAATTAGAAAATCTTTCAATTGAATCTTTAGTATTAATATATGCTGACTTTAGAGTTAAAGCTTATAAAGATGAATTTGGGATAGAATGGATGAAATTTTATTCTCTAGATGAAGCTTTTGATGTTATTTTAAATAAATTAGATAATGTTGATGAGGAAAAAGAAAATAGATATAGAAGAGTATATAGTAAATTAAAAGATTTTGAAAAATATATGTTAGATTTTTCGATAAATATTGAACCTAATAGTAATAATAATAAGGCAGTTCAGATTGAAGAAAAACTTTACCCTATTATGACAGGGTATGAAATAATTGAAAATACAGTTTTTTTATCAATAAAACATAATGTTGAGTTGATGAATAGATTAAGAGATGAAACTTCACTTAACAAATTATTAGAAGAAGTTAGAAATACTAGAGAACCTAATGTTATTAGAGGATATGTAAAGGTGTTTTATGAATATTCTACTTATTTAACTCAAAAACAGAAAATAATAATTATTGAATTTCTTTTTATTAATTTAATATCTAAAGAGGAAGATGTTAGAGAAATTTGTGGTATATTAATTGGAAAATTGATTGCAACTTATGATGAAAAATTAAGAAAAGAATTACCAGAAACGGCATTAAAACAGAAAGCAGAATTTACGACATTAGAATTATTTAATAAATATATTGAAAAAGCATTAAATCCACCCGAGTCAATTATTGAAAAGCATAGGGGATTTATTAGCTATTCTTTAAGAGAAATTGTTTCAGGATATTTTAACAATGTAGATGAAAGTAAAATGTCTGATAGTATAGATTTATTATTAGTTTATTTTAATGATAAAGAAATGAATGAAAAATGGAAATTTTATTTACTAAAGTTAACAAGAATTTTAAAATATGAGAAATTTTCATCAAGACAAAAAGCTGATATTATTAGTTTTATAATGGAATTAGCTTTTTCAAGTGATCAGAAATTAAAACTTCGCGCACTTAATACTTTTCATGATATTTATCCACATATTGATGAAAGCGAATTTGAATCATACCATTTAAAAGAATTAGTTGAAGAAGGAATATTTGATAAAAAAGATCCTGCTGAGAATTTTGCTTGGTTTAAATTAGCTGAAGTTATATCAGTTAAAGAAGAGGTGTTAGACCAATATAGAAAAATTTGTTTAGATGATTTGAAATTCACTTCAGAAATTTTTTTAAGTAATTTAAAAACTGCAACTTATGCAATTTCTAAAAGGTTTCAAATAGAATTGTTATTAAGAAATACAATATTATATGATTATAACAATATGTTTTATATGGCACAGCATTTATGTAATTTATTAAAAGTTAGTGCTTTAGAAAATGTAAGAAATACAGCTGGAAAAGGATTGGTTGAAATTTTTTCTTATTTATCATTTGAACAAAAAAATGATATTGTCATAGAATTAATTAGATCGTTAGAAATGGAAAGTTATGAATTTACAAAATACATTCCTGAATATTTAGGTAAATTACTATTGCATTTAAAACCAGTAGAATTTGATGAAGTAATAGACCATTTTTATTGTCAATTAGCGAGTAATAATGCAAAATTAATTGCATTATTTCAAAAAACTGTTGGTGTTTCAATTTCTATGTATTCAAATTATAAGTTAGCTTATAAAGAAAATGCCTTTATTCATAAAAAACGATTAGAAAGATTATTAGGAATAATATTATCAGGATTTTCACATGATAAGTCTTTTGATACACAAATGGCTTTAAATGTAATAGGAATTGATATATTTAAATCTAATAAATTGTCATTAAAAGAAAAAAAAGTAGTATTTGATATAATAATTAAAAAGCTTATTACTCTTATTACAGAAATAGATGAATTAAATAATTTGTTATTTATTAATAATTCTTCTACTTTAAAAGAAATTTATAATTTTATTTCTGAATATAAATTTATTTATGGAGATTTACAAATTGATGAATTTAAAAAAATCGCAATTTTTCCAGGTGCATTTGATCCGTTTTCATTAAGTCATAGAACCATAGCAATAGAAATACGAAATATGGGTTTTGAAGTACATCTTGCAATAGATGAGTTTTCATGGTCTAAAAAAACACAACCAAATATAATTAGAAGAAATATAATTAGAAGGTCAATTGCTAAAGAATTAGGTATATTTTTATTGCCAAAGGAGATATCTTTAAATATTGCAAATGAAAATGACATTGTATTATTAAAAGAAAGATTTAAAGAAAGTTTAGTTTTTTTAGCTGTGGGTAGTGATGTATTAGTTAATGCTTCTGCCTATAAGAAAGAAGCATCTGCTTTACTTAAAATACCTCATGTTATTTTTGAAAGACCTAAATTAATGAATAATTGTGATGGGGGAAAATTGAATGGTATTATTAAAAAACTTCCTGTAGAAACAATAAGAATAGAATTAGGAAAAGAATATGAACATATTTCTTCTACTCAAATAAGAAATTATATTGATACTAATAGGGATATTTCAGATTTAGTCGACCCATTTGCAGAAAAATATATTTATGATAATAGACTTTATAAAAAAGAGCCGCAGTTTAAAAATATAGTTACATCAAAATCAATTGAGTTAGAGATAGTTGAAGAAATAAATGATGATTTAATTGAAGAAATAAAGAATTTGTGTATGGATGTTACATTAGAAACATGTGAAAAATTTAAGAATGTTGTATATAAAAAACATTTTAAATTATTATTAATTAGAGATATTAATAATAACGGAGAAATTATTGCTGTGTCAGGATTTCATACAATAAGATCATCAGAGGTTAATATTGAATTTCACAGTGAAAAAATAATGAATTATGTCATTGAAAATTCAGTAGGAAGAATAATAATTATAGATTTTTTATTTGATAATAGAGAATCTAACTATAAAGATGCAATGCAAATGCTTTTATCTGAAACACTTTCATATGCTATTAAAAAAGATTATAGTTATTGTGTTTATATTGATAAGATTAGAGATAAAATTGGTAGTCATATAAAAAAAATAGTTGAAAGTCAAGGGTTTATAGAAATTGATAATGCAAATGAAGAAAATATTTCATTTGCAGTAAATATGACATCACCTATTGTATTGAATTTAGATATTGAGTCAATGTTTAAAGATGAATATAGATTTAATAAAAATATGTTATTAGTGTTAAAAAAGACAAGGAGAAGACTTCAAAAGGCAATTACAAAAATATATAAGGGTAAGTTATTGATTAATTATAATAGAATAATGCTTCATGAAAACTTAATTAAGAAAGTATGTGATGTTAATGGGGTATCAACTAAACCGTTAGAGGTAAAAAATTATGGTGAAGCAATGTGTATTCCATTTGGAGCAATTTTCAAACAAAGTATATTACCAAATACAGTCACTAAGACTTTACATGTAGAAAAATATTTTAATGAAGATTTATCTTATCATGAAATTAAAGCATCTCCATACTATATGTCGATAGAAAATCAAATTAAGATGATTAAATCGTTTAATAGACCAATAATTTTAGTTGATGATTTACTAAATAAAGGGTATAGAATAAAAGTTTTAGAGCCGATTTTAAAGAAATACGATATTGAGGTTAAGAAATTAATTGTTGGAATTATGAGTGGTAAAGGAAAGGCTTTAATTGAGAATAAAGATTTTGAAGTTTCATCTGTATATTTTTTACCAAATATAAAAGTGTGGTTTTATGAAAGCAAAATGTATCCATTTATTGGTGGGGATGGTGCTTGGAAAAAAGGGAAACCATTTAGAAATTTTATTGAATCAATAAATATGATTATGCCTTATACAAATCCACATTATATTAAAGATGTAAGTAAAGAAGATATTATTTTTTTATCAGAAGTTGCTTTAAAAAACGCATTAGACATTATAAAGGTGGCTGAATATGAATATCAGTTAGCCCATAATAGGATGTTAACGTTAGAAAGATTAGGGGAGGTATTGATTAATCCTAGGATGCCTGATAAAGGAAATAATTTATCATATGATATGCATATTAAAGCGAGTGATTATATTGCTGAAGATATCAATTTGCTTAAAAGGCTTAAATAATATTAATAAATATTATGTAAACGTGCTATTAATAAAAAAACTTAATAGATAGAGTCTTGATATATTTGAACATTTAAATATAATTGTTTTAGGAGGGATAATATAATGAAGCAAATTTATTTAGATAATGCAGCAACTAGTAGGATAAAACCAAAAGCAGTTAGAGAAGCGATGATTAATTATTATGATAATATTGGGTGTTCACCTGGTAGAGGTGGATACCAATTATCAATAGATTCAGGAAGAATACTTTTAGAAGCAAGAATAGCAATTTGTAAACTTTTTAATAGTGAAGAGCCAGAGAAAGTGATTTTCACTCATAACATTACTTATGCTATTAATATGTTATTAAAAGGATTATTAAAAAAAGGTGACCATGTAATTACTACGATGATGGAGCATAACGCAATAATTAGACCATTAAATCATCTTATAGGAGATATTGGTATTGAAGTAGATTTTATTAAGGCGGATGGAAAAGGTGAAATTGATTCAAATGATATTGAAAGCGCAATTAAATCAAATACTAAATTAATAATAACTACTCATGCATCAAATGTTACTGGAACAATATTACCGATTAAAGAAATTAGTGAAATTGCAAAAGAAAATAAAATAATTTATATTGTAGATGCTGCTCAAACCGCAGGAAGTATAGATATAGATTTAAAAGAATTAGATATAGATATTTTAGCGTTTACTGGGCATAAAGGATTATTTGGACCTGCTGGGACAGGTGGCTTTGTAATCAACTCTTGTACCCAAAATAAGATTGATTCATTAATTCAAGGTGGAACTGGAAGTATATCGGATAAAGATATACAACCAAATTTTCTTCCAGATAAATTTGAGAGTGGAACAGCAAATACTATGGGAATTGCTGGATTAAAAGCTGGAGTAGAATCAATTTTGGAAATTGGAATACAAAATATTTATAATAAGAAAATGGAATTAACAAAGAGATTGATTGATGGATTTAAAAAGAATAATAAGATAGAAATAAAAGGAATAGCAGATATAAAAAATAGAGTATCTACTGTTTCAATTTATATAAAAGATTATGATCTAGGAAGGCTAAGTTTTGAATTAGATGAAAAATATGGTATAATGACGCGTTCGGGGCTTCATTGTGCACCATATGCTCATAAGACCGTTGGGACATATCCTGAAGGAACGTTAAGATTTTCAATCGGTTATTTTAATACAAAAGAAGATATTGATGTTGCAATAGAAGCAATTAATAATTTATTAAATTAAAAGGATATAAAAATAAATAAAAACAATAATAAAACTCTATTTGATTAATAAAAAATTCAGATAGAGTTTTTTATTGTTACTATGATAAATTTATGGTATGATAACGCAAACGATTGCATAAGGAGGAAAAAATATGATTAATAAATATGCATTAAGACATAAACCTATAAGTAATATGTGTTTTGCTTATAATGAATTTGAGATTGAAATTAGATTTAAAGCAAAAGTAGGTGATTTATCAAAAGTAGAATTATTCTTTGGAGATAAATATGATTTAAATAGTTTTAAAACTATAAAAATGGAAAAAGCTTTTTCTGATTTTGAATATGATTATTATATTTCTAGAGTAACAGTAGATAGCAATAGACTATCTTATCTGTTTAAATTATATGATAAGAAAATAGTTGGTTATTTTACAGAGTGGGGTTATATAGAAGAAATGGATATGACTGATGAATTGGTTATTCATAAGTATTTAATGCATTATCCATATATTAATAAAGTGGATGTACATGAAGTACCAAAGTGGGTAAAAGGTGCAGTTTTTTATCAAATATTTCCAGAAAGATTTAATAATGGGGACGATACTATAAGCCCAAAAGATAAGGTGAAGTGGGATGCATTGCCAACGCGCGAAAATTTCTTTGGTGGAGATTTAGAAGGGATATATCAAAAACTTGATTATTTAGCTAATTTAGGAATAAATGCAATATATATGACTCCTATTTTTAAGGCTACAACAAATCATAAATACGATACAATCGATTATTTTCAAATTGATCCTCATTTTGGGAATAAAGAAACTTTAAAAAAACTTGTTAAAAAAGCTCATAGTTTAAATATTAAAATTGTGCTTGATTCAGTTTTTAATCATTCGGGATATATGTTTGATAAGTTTATAGATGTAAAAGAAAATGGAGAAAAATCTAAGTATAAAGATTGGTTTTATATTAAAAATTTTCCAATAGATGAAGTGAATTTGAATTATGAAACATTTGGATTTGAACCAATGATGCCTAAACTTAATACTTCTAATGAAGAGGTATTTAACTATTTATTAGATGTTGCAAAGTATTGGATTACAGAAACAGATATTGATGGTTGGAGATTAGATGTCGCAAATGAAATAGATCATGAGTTTTGGAGAAAATTTAGAAAAGCTGTTAAAAGTGTTAAAAGTGATGCATATATAGTTGGTGAAGTTTGGCATAATTCCAATTCTTGGTTATTAGGAGATCAATTTGATTCTATTATGAATTATCCAATTCAAACTGCTTGTTATGAATATTTTGCTAAAGAAACGATAGATATGAGAACTTTTAAGTTGAAAGTTAATAGAACGTATTTTGATTATTCTACACAAGTAAATAGTGTAATGATGAATTTGCTTGATAGCCATGATACTGCAAGATTTATTACTGAATCAAATGGGGATAAAAATAAATTATTAATGGCTTTTGTATTTGAATTATTTTATCTTGGATGTACATCTGTTTATTATGGTACTGAAATAGGACTTATTGGAGAAAATGATCCTGATTGTAGAAAAACTATGAATTGGAATAAAGAAGAATGGGATATAGATTTATTTAATAGTTATAAAAAATTGATTAACATAGTTAATGAATATGATGTG
>JAYEHA010000389.1:0-1546 GCA_034659335.1 Bacillota bacterium | reverse complement strand
AAAATATTATCATTTAAGAGATTTAATGAGAATGAAGAAATATGTATTTATATAAATAATAGTAAAAGAAAAGTTGAAACTTCATTAAAAAATACAAACGATTGCGTAGATTTATTTAATGGTACAATTGTTAAGAAAGGCACTAAAACACAGCTTTTACCAGGAGAATTTAAAATATTTAAAATATTATAATTATTTTAGTTGACAAGTTATTTTGAAAAACATATAATATTTATGCAAACGATTGCAAATAAGAAGGTTTTGAGAGGGGAAAATAATGAAAAAGTTTTTAGCGTTATTATTAATACTTGTTTTAACATTTTCTTTAGTGGCTTGTAGCTCAAGTTCTGATTCTAAAGAAGAAAATACTGAGGTTGTAGTTGAGGAAAAAATTGAAATGTTACCTGAAGAAGGTGCTACACTAACAGTTTGGGAATCTCAAGGGCCTGAAGGCGATTATATGAGAATGATTGGAGAAGAGTTTCAAGAAAAATATGGTGTTGAAGTTATATATGAAGAGGTTCCTTTTACTGATTCTGTAACTAGATTAGTACAAGATGGACCAGCTGGTGTTGGTGCAGATGTATTTGCAATGCCTCATGATAGACTTGGAGAAGCATTTGCTGCAGGTTTAGTTTATCCAAATACTATTGGTGCAGATAGAGTAAATGATGAATATTTAGATGCTGCAAAAATTGGTGTAACATTTGATGGTACTGTTTATGGTTATCCAGTTGCAATTGAAACATATGCATTATTCTATAATAAAGATCTTTTAGAAGAAGCACCAAAATCATATGAAGATATTAAAGAATTTGCAAAAACATATAATGATCCAAATGATAATAAATATGCTTTAATTTGGGATGTTGCAAATGCATATTTTTCTCACAGTTTTATAGCTGGTGATGGTGGTTATGTATTTGGGAATGGTGGAACTGATAAATTAGATGTTGGTCTTTCTAATGAAGGTGCTATTGCAGGATTAAATGAAATGATTAGTCTAAAAGAAATTTTACCATTACAATCAGGTGATGCAAATTATAGTGTTATGGACGGATTATTCCAAGAAGGAAAAGCTGCTGCAATTATTAATGGGCCATGGGCTGTTCAAGGCTATAAAGATGCAGAAGTTAATTTTGGGATTGCTCCACTACCAGTGTTAGCAAATGGAGATCATCCAAAGTCATTCTCTGGAGTAAGAGGTTTATATGTTAGTTCATTTACTGAGTATCCAAAAGCGGCTCAGGTATTTGCTCAATTTGCTTCTTCAGATGAAATGTTATTAAAAAGATTTGAAACTACTGGACAGATACCACCAGTTAAAGAATTAATGAATGAAGAAATTATTTTAAATGATGAATTCGTTGTTCCATTTTTAAATCAAGCACAATATGCTACTCCAATGCCATCAATACCTGAGATGGGTACTGTATGGGACCCATATGCTGCAGCATTAGCATCAGCATGGAATGGAGATCAAACAGCTGATGAAGCGTTAACTCAAGCTGTAGAAACAATTAATGAATCAATTGCTACTCAAGAA
>JAYEHA010000388.1:0-1703 GCA_034659335.1 Bacillota bacterium | reverse complement strand
CAACAAATGTAGTAGTTATCTCAGATTTCTTAACTTCAAATTCCAAATCTTCATCTAAATAATTCTTAAAGCTATTTATTAATTTCTCAAATAAATAAATAGTACGTTTTTTCACTAGCGATTTATAAAATAATTTTGAAAAAATATAATTATAAATCACAGCAATAATTACTCCACTAATTACCGCAAATATCCTCAATCTAAATGTTAATAGTACACTTACCTCATTCATAGCATTAAGTTGAACAAACTGCGTCATATAAATTGATGTGAATATTGCAATAATTGATAAGTTTTTCCAATCCATAAGTAAAGTTATATAAAGTGTTAATGCAACTGCAAGTGGTACGGTAATATAATTAATACCACCAAAATAAATAATTATAGCAGTAATACTCCCACCAATTAAGCTAGCTTTAATCTGATCAAAACCACTTTTAAATCCGGAAATACTAACAGGTTCTAAACTAATCATAATTCCAAACAATACGGATATCATATCTTTAGAAATAATATAATGATTATGAAAAATTAAATACCCAGTTAAAATAGATATAAACGATTTAATAATAAAAAGTGGTGAATCAAATAATTTTGCTTCTTTTGATAATAATAATCTCACGCTATCACCTCTAATAATAGATACCAAAAAAAAAGATAAAAAAACATATTTTTTATCGTCAACTTAAATTTATTTTTTGGTTGACAAAGGATGCGAATTATTTTATTATTAAATAGTATTCAAAATATGGAGGTATTATGAAAAATTCAAAAATTTCAAGAATGATTAAAATCGCATTATTAGCAGCACTTGTTTCAACATTTAGCTATATTACTATTCCTATACCACCTATTCCATTTACTGCACAAACTTTAGGTGTTATGCTCGTAGGTTTGTTACTTTCTCCAATAGATGCAATTATAAGTATAAGTATTTTTATTTTATTGGGAACTATAGGAATACCTGTTTTTTCAGGTGGCTCAAGTGGCATTGGTATCTTATTTGGACCAACTGGTGGTTATATATTCGGCTTTCTTTTATGTGCAGCTTTTATAAGCTATTTCAAAGGCGATGGTAAAAATTTAAAAAGAAATTTAATAGTTACATTAATTGGTGGAATTGGAATTGTTTATTTAGTTGGTGTTCCATGGTTAGCGCATTCACTTAATATGAATATTGCTAAGGCTATTCAGGTAGGAGCAATACCATTTTTAATTGGTGATATAATAAAAATTATTTTAGCTTCAATTATTGGAGTTAAAGTTAATAAAAGTTTAAGACAAATAGCAAATAATTAATTAAAATCACAAGCTTCGAAAAAATTTATTAGAGAATTATTATTAGAAGAAGATTATTCTTATAACGATGCAGAAAAATAGGGAATGACATATATTCATTAAATAAACAGGATAAATTATTTAGAAATATTGAAAAGGAATTTAAAGTGTCATTAACTTATAGAAACATACAAATTGAACAGTTAAGAAGGTGGAAAAAGAAATTGTGTACAACATAAAAAAACAAAATTAAAAACCATTCTTTCGTTGAAATTACAACGTTAGAATCGGTTTATTTTTTTAAAAGTGTCAAACTCAGGATATATATATATCCTGGATTCCCGGACTAACGTAACGAGGCCGGGATTGATATATTCATATTTTCAAATAAACTAATTTGTTTTTTTGTTACTTCGCCTAAATAA
>JAYEHA010000387.1:0-1708 GCA_034659335.1 Bacillota bacterium | reverse complement strand
GATATAGAAGAGTTGAAAGGTTTTAAATTAGAAAAATCTATTGTAGAGAATTATTATTTTGAGACAGGAATTTATAAAATTAATAATGCTGGTTTGAAAACAATTATGAGTGATGGAAGAATGAAAGCATTTAATGAGATTAGTCCTAACTCGAAGGAATTAATTTATCTTAATATTAAATATGAAAATAAAATAATTGGTGGGTTATTTTTTGAACTTGATGAAAAAAATAGCGAAAGTTATACAGATGAAGATTTAAAGATTATTAAAGTTTCTGAGAATATTGTTATATCATATTATGAAGGTCTCGCATATTCAGAATCTGCAGAAAATCGATTAATTGATATTGTTGAAGCAATGGCAAATATGTTAGAAGTATATGATCCATACACTAAAGGGCATTCATTAAATGTTGCCAATATTGCTAAAAAATTTGGAAAGAGTATAAAGTTAGATAAAAAATATATTAAAGAATTGTATTTAACTGGATTAATACATGATATTGGTAAGGCGTTTATTGATGTAAAGATATTAAATAAAAAAGAAAAATTAACTGAAGAAGAATATGAAATTATTAAGAAACACCCTGAGAATGGTGAAAGAGTATTAAATTCAATTAAAGGATTGGATGAAATAAAGTTTTCTGTAAAGCATCATCACGAAAGATGGGATGGTAATGGTTATCCAGATGGATTAAAAAAAGAAGAGATTCCGATGGCAACTCAAATTATTACAATAGTCGATGCTTATGATGCAATGATAACTGATAGGATATATAGAAAAGCTTTATCAAGAGAAGAAGTTTTAATTGAAGTTAAATTAAATCGTGGTAAACAATTTTCTCCTAAAGTTACTGATATGTTTATTAAATTTTTACATGATGAATATGAAGCGTAGTAAATGAGTTGAATTATTCATTATGAAAGATTATGTTTTTATTTTCATCAGAAGCTTCTTTAAAAACTTTAATTAAATTTTCACCGTATTTATTTAAATGATTTATTAAGTTGTGTGTATTAATTAAAGAGATATTTTGTTTATAGCATGTTGAAGTTAAAATATCCCATAATGCATCAAGATTATGCCCGTAATAATTTGGCAAATTCATCATTTCTTTTAAGTAAATATGGGTTTCTTTTTTACTTGTCATTTTATTTCCATCTAGTATAATATTTTTCATAAGTCCCTTCTTTTAATAGAGTTGTTCAAATGATTCATAATGATTACTTGTGTAGTATATTAGTCCATCATTTGAAAATACAATTCTTTCGCTATTTCTAAATCCACCATTATAGTTAATGTCACATTCGTACCATTGTCTATCTTTTTTACTTGGCAAAAGATTTTCTCTATTTCCGAAGTGATCTCCACCTATACTCATATTATTCGTGATATCCCATAAATTACCTTCATTACTAACCCAACCAAGATTTATTGCATCTTTTTTTTTAATAAAGTTTGATGGAAGTTTATTATAAGTATGGATAAAAAGTGATACATCATTTTTTGATGTATAGAATTCGTCTTCACTTAATGTTATTTTTTCAGAAATTGTAGCTTCTTGTGTTATTTTAAAACTACATCCTAAAAAAGTAATTGATATTATTATTAATGATAAAATTATAAATAATAAATTTTTCTTATTAAACATGTCATCCTCCAAAATAACTAATAATTATTATTATATATTCTATCGGTTTTTATATTA
>JAYEHA010000386.1:0-1710 GCA_034659335.1 Bacillota bacterium | reverse complement strand
TATTATAAACCATAATAGAAACAATTGCTGATGATATTCCATCTAATTCATATTCAAATTCATCTGATCCATAATAATCATCAGTTGGTTCATATTTTATTTTTCTATTTGTAAGAACTATTGCAGTACCATGAGATGGTCCTGAAATAACCTCTACTACTGTATCAGTAACATCTTCATCAATATGTTCATCATTTTTTAACACTTTAATATTTTTATCATTATCTTCTCTTATTGAAACATCATCATTATTAGCTACAGGTTCATCATACACTGGATTAACAGTTACTGTAACTTTTGCGTCTAAAGTGTTTCCAATTCCATTTGACATAGTATAATAAAATTCATCTGTTCCATTCCAATCTGGATTTGGAGTATATGTTATATATTCTCCACTAACTATTACTGCACTACCATTTTCTGGAGTAGTTACAGAAACAATTTCCATTTCTGAAATAGGTTCATTCTCCATTTGTAAACCACTAATATCATCTGGCCCATCATTATCTAATACATAAATATCAACTGGAGTATCTTCATCTGTATTTGCTACATCATCTCTTGCTACTGGAATATCTGTTTTATTATAAATAGTAATAGAAACCGTTGCACTAGATCCACCGGATAATTCATATTCAAATTCATCTTCACCAAAATAATTTTCATCAGGTGTATATTTTATTTTTCTATTTGCTAAAACTTCGACTTCACCATGAGCTGGATCAGTTTTAATACTTACTTCTGTTAAGCTATCAATATTTTTATCATTATCTAATACATCAATATCTATTGATGTGTCTTCATCCATTTCTTTTGTATCATCTACAGCTTTTGGGTTTTTACCACTTTCATAAAACCACTCTTGTGGAAATTTTTGCCATCCACCATTTGCCTTTTTAAATTCTAATTCTAAAGCTCCTTGTCCACCCCAATCAAAATATTCAATTGTAAATTTATAGCCTTTGTCTTTTTCTAAATTAATACTTTTAGAATGATACTCAGCTTCTTGAACTTCCCAAGAATCAACAACAGTTATATTATTTTCACCAATTACCCATCTGATACCATCATCAACTAATACTCTTAATTCAACAATGTTTTGGTTTGGTTTTATAAATCCGGTTATTACTTGAGCATTTTTTTGACTCCCGCTAGACGTACTCTTTAAAAAAGCATCTTCATTGTTAGCTTTTGTCCAAATATCATTCCCAAGTTTGGCTTTCTTTGAGAAAGTACCACTTATAGTATTTAGAGCATTATTTTCCCATTCTGCTGCATCTCCCTCTGCAGTAAGACCACTAACATCATAATGAGTGACCTCTACAAAATGTTTATTACCTGTTAACGTTTTAGTCGTTGGAGTTGGATCAGCAACTGCAAAACTCGCAAAATAACTTATATTACTAAACGAAAATACCATTAAAAATACTAACATTATCGCTAACGTCTTTTTCATAAGTTTCATCTCCTTAAAATAAAACTATTTTTCTTATTCTGATAGCAATAACTTCTATTTTACAAACAATATTATAAATAAGGAATAATTTCTATTTTAATTAGAAGTATTACTACAATTTTCAAATGCTTTTAAACAAATCGTGACATATCTCATTTAGACAATCACCTCCTTATTATCAAATTTATAGTTTTAATACTTTACAATATATTTAAACAAATTTAAGAAAATTAGCTTTTCCTAAATTTAAATTA
>JAYEHA010000385.1:0-1712 GCA_034659335.1 Bacillota bacterium | reverse complement strand
ATGAAGCTAAGAAATATCTTTTTAGAGAATTAGTTGAATTAAATGAAGAATCTAAAATACAAGAGGAAATGAAATATCTTGAAAAGTATAAACCTAAATTAGATTTAGCAAAAGTAACTGAACAAAAGGTGGATAATTATAGTTTTGTAAGAGTTGAAAATAATCATTATTCAGTACCTGATTATTTAGTAGGAAGGAAGGTGACAATTAAAAATTACTATGACAATTTACGAATATACTCAAACAATTTATTTGTTTATGAGCATAAAAAAATAGATGGTACCAATGAAATAAGTATTGATATAAGACATTACTTAAAAACATTAAATAAGAAACCAGGGGCAATAAAGAACTCTCACGCACTAAAAAGCATTCCTGAATTAAAAGCCATCTATGATAATTATTTTACCAGTAATCCGCGAAAATTCATAGAAATAATTCAAGAAAATAAAAATAAAACATTTAAAGAAATAATGGCTGAATTGAAAAGTTATCATAAAAAACCTTATGAAATCGTAGTTGATTCCATTGAAATAGATCCAAAAGCAATAGAACTTATTTCAAAACAACAAATGACTAAATATAACCAGATGATCTTATAATAGAGGGGGAATTAAATGGAAATATATGAGATAGCAAAGGCTTTGAAACTACCATATTTAAAATCAAATTATAAATTATTATTAGATGAAGCAACTCATACAAACATGAATCATAAAGAATTATTAAAAACTTTTTTAGAAAACGAATATGAATTAAGACTTGAGAATGGAACAAGAAATAGACTTAGAAGAGCCAAATTCCCTGTTAAAAAGTATTTAACCGACTTTGACAGGAGTAAATACTCAAAAAAGTTTCATGCTAAATTCGATGAATTAGAGACTTTAGATTTCATTGAAAAGAAAGAGAATATTATTTTAATAGGTTCTCCAGGTTGTGGAAAAACCCACTATTCCACAGCCTTAGGCATAAAAGCTTGTATGAATGGACATAACGTTTTATTTATTTCAGTTCCAAATTTAATTATTGAATTAAAAGAAGCGATGAGTGAAAGTCGATTAAATCAGTATAAAAAGAAATTTGAAAAGTACTCTATTGTAATTCTTGACGAATTAGGATACGTATCATTTGACAAAGTTGGAAGCGAAATATTATTTAATTTATTATCAAATAGAACAGATAAAGGCTCAATAATAATAACGAGTAATTTAGCATTTGATCGATGGAATGAAATATTTAATGACCAAGTTTTGACAGGAGCAATAGTAGATAGACTAGCATATAAATCTCATATTTTAGATATTTCAAGAGATGTTAGTCATCGATTTGAAGAAACAATTTCATGGCTTAAAGCGGAAAAATAAGTGGACCGCTTTTCAGTTGAAACGTGGACCATTTTTTACTTGACAAATACATTTCTGAATTTTAACTTTTTATAACTAAATATTATCCATTGTTACTTCAATCACTACCATATACTTCTGTAAGAATATTGGCATCCAATATCTTCTTTTTTAAAATATCAGATACCATAAATCCTTTTTTCATACAATCCCTAATACCATTAACATTCCACGAAACTAATTCCATGATTACCAATCTTTCTATGTATACAATTAAAAATGAGATAAATTAAATAATATTCATCTCATTTTTATACTAAATTTATTTACTTTGTTGGAGGAACAAATACTCTAGTAGACATCTCTTTA
>JAYEHA010000384.1:0-1716 GCA_034659335.1 Bacillota bacterium | reverse complement strand
TATCAAAAACACATTTAATATCTTTATAAAACTCATTATTTATTTTAATATTTACAGTATTACTATTCATTAACTTTAAAATTCTAATCAATATTTCAGGCGGCACATTACGTTTATCTATAGAATCACTAAAACTTAAACTTGGCAATATTTCTAAAATTTTAATATTTCTTAAATCACCATTACCAATATAATACTTTTCTTTATTAAATACAAACTCATCATTAAATTCCATTTCATTAATGTTACTAGTTAGAAAATATGAACACTCAAAAATATCTTTTACTGGAACCATTTTACGGTCACCAATTTTAAGACTCATATCTACCCCATCTGTAAAATCAATATTATATTCAATTCGGACCTTCTTTTTATTAACTTCTTTTTTCATATTTAAATATTCTAAATAATTAGCAATTGTAATATTTTTAGTTTGCTTTTCAATCAATATTTCTCTATTTTCAATTTCTTTAAGTTTTACTAAATCATTATTTTTCAAATACAAAATTGAAGCAATCATATGCGTACAGATATGTCCTTTTGATGCATAAGAACAAGAACAATATATAGATTTTGCACTATCTTTATCTTTTAAACTAATCATTTCTATTTCAACATTATAAGTTCTAGACCCTTTGACAAAAAATTTCGTACGATTATTATATGTATGAACATTTTGCACTCTGCCATCATAATAATATTTTTCTCCACGTTGATAAATTTGATTACTAGCTTTATTAATAATTTCATTCAAACTATACATTTAGCTCTCCCTACGACTCCATATCGACTTCTTTATTTGTATTTTTTTTGATTAAAGTTTTATGTTTATACATTTTTTTATCTGCTCGTATAATTAATTCATCTAAACTTTCTGCACCATCATATTCTACTATTCCAAAACTTATACTTATTATATATCCTCTTTCATACAAAAGATTAAAACTCTCTATTTTTTTATTTATTCGTTTCATTACTTCGCTAGCTTCTAACAAAGTTAAATTTGGTAAAACTAATAAAAATTCATCACCACCAAGTCTTGAAAGATAATCTAAATTTCTAATGTTTTGCTTAATAATTTGTACTACATCTATAAGTAATTGATTCCCAATATTATGACCTAATCTATCATTAACAATTTTTAAATTATTTACATCCATATAACAAATCGTTAAAGGCTGTTTTATCTTATTTTTTGCATACATCAATGTTTCTAATTTTTCTAATCCAACTCGACCATTATAAATCTTAGTTAAGCTATCAATTGTTGCAAAACACACTAAATCTTGTTGTAGATATTCAATTTGTTCAAGCATATTGTTAAAACTAAATGCTAAATGCGATATTTCATCTTTATTGTTATCTTTAACAATTAATCTTTTAGTAATATCTCCACTCTCTGCAATTGCATTAATATTATCATTCATTATAATAATTCTTTTAACAATAAACTTATTTAATAACACAAGTAATATTGTAACCGTAATAATAACAAAGATAATATAAAACAACAATATATTAAGACTAGTTTTTCTACCAAGATTAGATATTTTATTTGAAAAATTCATTTGAACTCTAATCGCTTTATTAATATTTTGATAAGGTATAAAGAAAACTAAATTAGTTTTATTATCATATTCATCAATAATATATTCTTCATTAAATAATATATCCGAATTTTCAATATAATAAACTTCAGTATCACCATCATTTAAT
>JAYEHA010000383.1:0-1722 GCA_034659335.1 Bacillota bacterium | reverse complement strand
CTCTATTAACCCTAATTTTTCAAAAATATTTTTTGCAACCACTTCTTACAACCCCCTAATTTTCATAACGCATCTCTAATAATTCTAAACGTCTTTTGTTTAAATTAATTAAATACTTTGTTTTTTCAATTTGAATATTTTTTAAATTTATTTGATTTTGCTTTATTTTTTTTTGATTTTCTAAAAAATTTAAATATCCACGAAGATTTTCAATATCTTCATTCCATTTTTCATCTAAAACCAATTTAGTATTACCAACTTTAAATTTTAGCAAATCATTTTTAATTATCTCAATACCCTCATCTTTAATATATGTTATTTTTTGTTTTTGCACAATAAAAGGTTTAATTTCAGGCAATTTACTTATTTTTTTATAAATTGTAACCTTACTCACACCAAGTTTATTTGCTACCTCAATAACACGCAACATATCTACTCCTTCACTATAATTTTCCAATCAATAAATTTTCTTCATATTTAACTAAAGCCTTATTAGTCTTTAACAATTTTTCTTGATAATCAATAAGGAATTTATCTTTTTTTTGAATTTCAGTATCTAGAGCTAATATATCTTCTTTCAATTTTGAAATATTAAATTTAATTTTCTTTTCTATATCATCTAAGTATTTATATTCATCTAAAACATTCTTTTTATTAGAGTCCATTTTTTTTTCGTTAGAGGTAGAGCTATCTAGCAAAAGTTTATATAATATTTCTATTCCACGATCATCAATATATGTAATACCATTTCTTTTAAAAGTATGTACATCCAAAAGTAATTTATTATCAATTAACGATTCAATAATTATAATTCGTTCCAAATTAAACTTTTCTGCCACTTCGCTAAGTTTATACATGATATCCTCCTAGCTGTTAACCCTATTTTACACTATTTCCAATTGATAATGCAAGACATAATATTTTTTTTATTAAAATTTAGCATTTTTTTCAAAATTCCTTAAATATTGGTTAATTTTTTTCTCATAATAGAACGTCTTTTTTTATGCTCTATTTTAGAACACTCTCATAATAAAACAGTTTATAATAAAATATTATAGTCATTTATCTTTCTGTATAATGTACTTCTGCTAATACCTAAAGATCTTGCACAAAGTGTTATATTTTTATTATATTCTTCAATTGTTTTAACCACCAATTTTTTTTCAGCCTCTTTGATTGTTACAATATCTGCATTTTTTAAAAAAGCACTCTTAGGTAAATCATTAACTTCAACAATTTCATTTCTACTTTTCTCATTAATAAAAGAAACGAATTTCTTTAAATCATAAAAATTATTTTTCCATAACATCTCAGAAATTACTATTTTAACATTACTCGAAAGAAACTTATTAATTCCGTTTTCAATCCAATCAATAATTACATTTTTATCATATTCCCTTAGAGGTTTAAATGCATAGCTATTGGGTGTTAACCTAGTTAACAGTCTTTCGTTTATGGTTCCATAATTTCTAATGAATTCAATATCATTTTTAACAGAAGTTATAACAACTATCTCTTTGAAATCAGTATGTTTTTCGGAACTGCTGTAAACGTATTTACTCTCAATAATTTTCGCTAATTTTTTCTGTTCAGCAAAATCTAAAAATTCTAATTTTTCAAAATAAAAAACAGTCTTATGTTTTACTTTGAAACACTTCTCAATATCATCAATTCTAGAACAATTAATAACTTTAAACTTATATTCCGCATAATATTTTTCTT
>JAYEHA010000382.1:0-1727 GCA_034659335.1 Bacillota bacterium | reverse complement strand
AGTAAATGAATTGAAACTAGGAATTTTTGATAAAAAAGATAATCTTAAGAATATGATTTCAAAAAAATTAGGTATTAGTGTCAAGGATATTTTAGATTATAAAATTTTTAAAGAATCTATAGATGCGAGACGAAGCAAAGTCAAAATGATATATACTGTTGATGTTAGATTAAAAGATGAGAGAAAAATAATTAAAAAAGGTAAGTTTAAGGAAAGTCCAAATTATGAATATAAGCATATAGAAACAAAATTAAATAAAGAAGTTAGACCCATTATTATTGGTTCTGGTCCAGCCGGATTATTTAGCGCATTAATTTTATCTCAAAACGGATATAAGCCAATTATTATTGAGCAAGGAGAGAAAGTAAATGAGCGTATTGAATCAATAGAGAAGTTTTGGAAAGAAGGAATACTTAATGAAAATTCAAATGTACAATTTGGAGAAGGTGGTGCTGGAACATTTTCTGATGGAAAATTAACTACAAGAATTAAAGATCCAAGATGCAGAAAGGTTTTGGAAGAATTTATTGAATTAGATGCTCCTAAAGAAATTATATATAAGAATAATCCGCATATTGGAACGGATAATCTAAGAAAAATAATAATAAAAATGAGAAAGAAAATAGAATCATTAGGTGGCGAATTTAAATTTAATAGCAAAGTTACTAATTTAATTATTAAAGATAATTCAGTTAAGGGTGTGGAGATAAATGATAAAATTGAATTATTATCAGATATAGTAGTTTTAGCTATTGGTCACTCATCAAGGTGTTTATTTGAAAAGCTTGAATCTTTAAATGTTAAAATTGAATCTAAGCCCTTTGCTATAGGAGTAAGAATTGAACACCCTCAAAAAATGATTGATTTAAATCAATATGGTAATATTAATTTAAGTGATAAATTAGGTGCAGCAGATTATAAGCTTACGTACAATTCTAATAATCGTGGGGTTTATACATTTTGTATGTGTCCAGGAGGAAGTGTTGTAGCAAGTTCTTCTGAAAAAAATACTGTTGTAACTAATGGAATGAGTGAATATAAAAGAGATAAGAAAAATGGTAATTCAGCAATATTAGTTACTGTAAAACCAGAAGATTTTGATAGTGATTTACCATTAGCAGGAATGTATTTTCAAAGAGAGTTAGAGCAAAACGCCTTTAAATTAGGTGGAGAAAATTATTTTGCTCCGGTAACTTTACTTAGTAATTATTTATATAATGAAGATAGTGAGATAAAAGATAGAAAGATTGAGCCTACTTATATGCCAGGTGTAAAATTTGTTGATTTTAATGAATTATTACCATCGTTTATTAATGATGTGTTAAAAGAAGCTATAAGATATTTTGATAAGAGAATTAATGGTTTTGCAAGAAAAGATGCAATATTAACTGGAGTTGAAACTAGAAGTTCATCACCAATAAGAATAATACGTGATTCTAATACTTTGCAAAGTGAAAATATTGTTGGACTTTTTCCTTGTGGAGAAGGTGCTGGATATGCAGGGGGGATTATGTCTTCTGCAGTTGATGGAATAAAAGTTGCAGAAGAAATAATGAAATGTGATATGAAGATTAATAAGATCAGCTCCAAAAAGTAAAAAAATTTCGCAATAAAAGATACTTAACTATCAACAAAAACTCCTAAATGTGATAAAATAAAAGAAAAAAGATTACGCAAAGGAGTTGAAATGAAAAGATTTGAAGCACGTAAGTTAAAAGAACAAGAAA
>JAYEHA010000381.1:4892-9073 GCA_034659335.1 Bacillota bacterium | reverse complement strand
GAAATATTACTTAAAGGTTTAAAGTTTAATTTAGTACAAGATGGTTATGAAATTGATACTGCTATTGATGGTTTAGAAGCATATGAAAAAATTTCTAATAATGAATATGACTTAATACTTCTTGATATAATGCTACCAAAGATGAATGGTCTTGAAGTATGTAAAAAAGTTAGAGAAACGTCTACTGTTCCAATAATAATGCTTACTGCAAAAGGAGATGATTCTTCTAAAATTCTAGGGTTAGAATATGGTGCAGATGATTATATAACTAAGCCTTTCAATATGCTTGAATTGAAAGCAAGAATTAAAGCAATATTAAGGAGAGTTACATTTATAAATAATAATAAAATAGAAAACCCTAGCGAATTAATAATAGAAGGTTTTAAAATTAATTCTTTAGGCAGAAAAATTATTCATAATGATAAAAAAATAAATTTAACTGCAAAAGAATTTGATTTATTACTATTATTATTAACTAATAAAGAAAAAGTTTTCTCAAGAAAGGATTTACTCAAAGAAATTTGGGGGTATGAATATTTTGGTGACGTAAGAACTGTAGATGTTCATGTAAGACGGTTAAGAGAAAAAATAGAGGAAGATTCTTCTCAACCAAAACATATCCTTACAAAATGGGGGGTAGGATACTATTTTTCAAATTAGTAATAAATTTTACAGTATTAAGTGGAAATTGCTATCCACATATTTAACATTAATATTAATGATATTATTAATCATTAATATGTTTTTATATGTAACTTTTTTAAAAACAAACTTGAATGAACATATTCAATTTTTAAAAGTTCAATCAAATATTATTACCAATCAAAGTGATGCGTATATAAATACTTTAGAAGGAAATAAGTATTCAAATGATTATGTAAATACTATAATTAAAAAATATAGTTTAAGTATTGATTCAAGAATTATGATTGTTGGAAAAACTGGCAAAATTTTAGTAGATTCAAATGAATTAGATAACAATAAAAACTTGTCAAAACTTATAGAAATTGAAAATGCATTAAATGGAAAAGAAAGTAATAATATTTATCAGTATGATAATATTAAACTAGTTTATATTGCAACACCTATAATAAAAAATAATGAAATAATTGGAGTGATTTTTATATCGTCAGGTATTAATAAAATATATGATGATATAAATTCAACAATGAGTATGATACTGTTTATCTCTTTAATTTCTATAGTAATAACTGGGTTGATAAGTATAGTGTTTTCTGATGTAATAAGTGCTCCTATCGTAGCGCTTAATAACTCTGTAAGAACTGCTTGTGGTAATATTGATGTAACTCAACTAAATAACAATAAAAAAGATGAAACAACACAACTAACTAATTCATTTACTTTACTTACTACTAAATTGCAGCAAGTTGAAAAAAGAAGGAAAAAATTTGTTTCAAATGTATCTCATGAATTAAGAACGCCAATAACTTCCATGATTATATTATCTGAAACAATAATGAGTGCCACTACTTGGGATGAGAGTATTTATAGAGAATTTATGCATGATATAAATTCTGAATTAAATAGGCTTAGTGGAATTATAACAGATTTACTATATCTTGTAGATATTGAAAAAGATGAAATAACTTTTAACTATGAATTAACATCAATTAATTTTATGATTAGGGAAGTTATTACTACCTTAACACCAATTGCTAATAATCAGAATTTATACCTTATTTTTGATGAAAATCATAAAGTTCAAACATATGTTGATAGGTCAAAATTTCAACGTGTTTTAATAAATATTATTGGAAATTGTATTAAATATACAGAAGAAGGTGGAATAAATATTAAACTTTATTCAAATTCAGAAAATATAATTATTACTATAGAAGATACAGGAATAGGTATTGACGAAAAAGAATTACAATATATTTTTGATAGATTTTATAGAGTAGATGAATCAAGGGCAACAAATAAAGGATCTACTGGTCTAGGTCTTTCAATTGCAAAAGAAATCATTGAGCTTCATAATGGTAATATTGAAATAGAAAGTAAATTAAATGTTGGTACAAAAATTAGTATAATAATACCAAACAAGCAAATGATGGGAGGTAATAAGTGAAATTAGTATATAAATTCTTATTTTTAATGATGATTCTTATTATACTTTTATCTTTATTTTTCTCAAATCTAATTCACTTTGATCAATTAAGTGAGGAAAAATTTATAAACCCATCACTAGATATTATTAAATTAAATTCAAATCTCTACTTTGTTGGTGAAAATGGTCTTGAATCAGAAGTCCGCACAATGATTATTAAAAACTCTTCTATCGAGGAAACAATTATTAAGAATTTAGTTACTGGAGCTAAAAATAAAAATTATAAAACTATTTTTAACAATAATTTTAAATTAAATGATATTGAAATTTTAGATAATATTTGCTATGTAAATTTAGATATTAATAAAAATGGTTATGCATTATTTAATGATGAAAACTTTTATTTGTATGTATGGAGTCTTGTTAATACTCTTACTGAAAATGATAATATTTTAAAAGTACAACTTCTATTTAATGGTGAAAAATTTAATAAAAAATTATTAAGTTATAACCTAAGAAATCCATTGCCAAGATTAGAATGGATTATTTATGAAGAAAATGAATCTCCTGCTAATATTGTATCAAGATTTATTAATTATATAAGTATTGAAAGATATGATTTAGCATATAGCCTGTTAAATGAGAATTCTAAGGATGAAATTCAATATAATGAATTTAAATTAATATCACATGATTTTGCAATTGAAGTAACAAATTATAATGAGATATTAGTTTTTACACAAGAATATAAAGAATACTATAATGTAATATATAAGTATGAAAATTATAAAAAAGATATTATATATAAAAATTGGACCGTTATTTCAGAGGATAATTTTTTCAAAATAGTTTTATTAAAAGATAATAATGTACTGGTAAATTAATAATAAAAAAGTAGAAATTCAATTAATTATGAATTTCTACTTTTTTATTATTAATTTATTATTTTTGGCGGGAATATATGAGAATCGAACTCATCTAAGAGGCTCTTAACCCCTCAAGCTGGTGTTGAAGACCAGTGGGCACACCAGCACCCATCTACTCCCAAATCGTCAACAAAATTAATTATATCATATTAGAAGTTAATGTCAAATTATATACTCATTTTCTTGTTTTTTTTTAATTTTACTATATAATTTTATTATACAATAGAATATGTATAATTAGAGGAGGAAATTTCTATGACTAAAAAAATAACTTTTTTAATATTGTTAGTATTGATTTTTGTAGTTGTATCAGGTTGTTCACAAGAAAAAACTTTGTCTTTAGAAGATGAATTTAAAGAAACAACTTCTAATGAATTCATTTTTGATAAACCAGGAATATATGGCGATACAGATATAAGAAAAGAATTTAAAGGAACAATTTATATTAAAACTGATGGTGTGACACTGCAAAACGTTAATATTACTGGAGACCTTATTATAACTGAAGAAGTTGCTGAAGGTGATGTAGAACTTATTGATTTAAATATTTCAAATACAGTATATGTTTATGGTGGTGGCGAAAATTCAATAAGATTTAGGAGAACAAAATCAAAACATACTCTTGTTTATAAACCACGAAAACCGGTTAGAATAGTAATTGATAAGGAATCAAAAATTGATGCTATTACAGTTCAATCAAGTGCAATTTTAGAAGGTGATTCCTTTTCAAGTGTTTCTATTAAACCAAAAGAAGAAAATATAGATATTAATTTAATAGGAATTTTTAAAAAAATAGAAATAAAAGGACAAACTCATATTGCTACATCTGAAAAAACATATATTGAAAATATTGTTATTAATGAACAAGCTAAAAAAACTATAATAACAGGAGACGGAAATATTCTTAATATGGAAGTTAATGCCGAAAATATAAATATAGATATACCAGTTGATAATGTATATACAAATAATAATATTAATAAAGTAGTGATAAATAATAAAGAAACAAATTTAATTATTGAACCAGAAGAAATCTATCATACTGCTGATACATGGGAAATTGGAATGCCTTGGGATCCAGAGTGGGGCGATGAACCTGATGGCGTATGGCAACCTAATTCAGGTATTCCTTGGAAACCAGAATGGGGCGATGAGCCTGATAATTTAGATATACCTGAAAATGAACC
>JAYEHA010000381.1:0-4792 GCA_034659335.1 Bacillota bacterium | reverse complement strand
AATGGGGCGATGAGCCTGATAATTTAGATATACCTGAAAATGAACCTGAAGAAATTATTGAACCAGAAGAAATTCGTCATACTGCTGATACATGGGAAGTTGGAATGCCTTGGGATCCAGAGTGGGGTGAAGAACCTGATTATTTAGATATACCCGAAAATGAACCTGAAATTGTTAACTTTGAATATAATATTTGTAAATATATAGCAACTAGCAATCCTAATACTTTAGAAATAACTGTTTCTCTAACTAAACCAGGGACTGTATATTATGTTTTTGAAGATATTTCTACAATGTTTGGTTCTGAATATTTACCATCAATAGAACAGGTAATACAAGGGAATAATGCTTTAGGAAATCCTAATCCAAAAATAGAACCTAATACAGGAGATGATAATTTTGAATTTTTTACTGAGGCTTTTATTCATGGTCAATTTGTAATCACTGAAGCTAATAAAGAATATATGATTGTAATTGAAGGTCCTACATTTGCAGAAATGAAAGAAGAAACTTTTATAGAAGCACCTTCTGGGTTTAAAGGATCTATTGTGGCAATTGATGAAAATGGAAATAAAATTATTAAATAAAATTAATTAAAAATCCAGCTAAACGTTATTATATAACCATTTAGCTGGATTTATATTTTAAACAATTAAATTTTTAAAACATTAAGTATATTTTCTCTCATATCGTTAATATTGATATTAATATTATGAATTTCTTTTTTATTTTCTAAATCAGCAATATTTTTAGGAATTTCACTATTAGTATAATTTGCTATTTTCTTTAGTAATTTAAAATCATCATGTTCATCATTCATATTTAACGATTTAGCAACATTTACAGGAAACTTATAAGGACTTGCTGTAGACATAATAAGACATATATTATTACTATCATATTTATTTTTATACTGATCATAAACGTTTAAAGCTACTGCAGTATGAGGGTCTACCAAATAATCATTATTAGTAAAAATATTTTTAATTGTTTTTTTTGTATTTATCTCATCGCAATAAAATGCTTCAAAATCATTTAAATTTTCTAACATCTTCTTATCAATTTTGTAATAACCATTTGTTTTTAAATCATTCATAAATTTATTAACTTTATTAGTATTCATATCAGCTATATGAAATAATAATCTCTCTAGATTACTTGAAATAAGTATATCCATAGAAGGTGAGATAGTTTTAAGAAATTCTCTATTTAAATCATAAATTCCAGTATTAATAAAATCAGTTAATATATTATTTTCATTTGATGCACAAATTAATTTGTCGATTGGTAATCCAATATTTTTTGCATATTTACCAGCAAGTATATTTCCGAAGTTACCTGTTGGAACAACTACATCAATTTTATCACCATATACTATTTTTTTATTTTTTATTAAATCAAAATATGAGGATACATAATAAACTATTTGTGGTAATAATCTACCAATATTAATTGAATTAGCAGAAGAAAACGAATAATTATTTTCTTTGAGTAAACTCTTAAATTTCTTATCGTTTAAAATATCTTTTACAGCGCTTTGTGCATCATCGAAATTACCATTAATTCCAAATATATGAGTATTTTTACCAACTTGAGTTAACATTTGCTTTTTCTGAATTACACTAACTCCATTCTCAGGATAAAATACAATTATCTCTAAGTTTTCAATATCTTTAAAACCTTCTAAAGCCGCTTTACCAGTATCACCAGATGTAGCTGTTAAAATTACGGTTTTTTCATTAATATTATTTAGTTTTTTAGAATACTCAAGTAAATTTGGAAGAATTGATAGAGCCATATCCTTAAATGCAGCAGTAGGACCATGAAATAATTCTACAATATATTTCCCATCAATATCTTTTACATTTACAATCTCACTATTATCAAACTTATTATCATATGATAAATTAATTATATCTCGTAAATCTTTTTCATTAATCTCTACAATAAAGTTTTTTAATATTTCATATACTAATTCTTTATAATTCATTTTTAAAAACTTTTTATCTGAAAAATCAATTTTGTTAAATGAATTTGGAACAAATAACCCCTGATCGTCAGATAGACCCTTTAAAATTGCAGAAGTATAATCAATTTCAATTTCATTATTTCTAGTGCTCACTAATATACCCATTCAATCTCCAATCTGTATTCCACACGCATACATGTGTACAAATAAATTATATCATATTATTTACTATTTAAAAATGAATTTATTTTAAATACTGCAATTAAATGATACAATGTATTAAATAAATTAAGGATGTGACAGTAATGAAAAACAACTCTAAAATTACTATAATAATTACTATAGCGTTAATGTTTTTTTTATTAAAAATATTTGTATTAAAGCAAAATTCCAATATTGAAATTAGTGAAGATATAATTCAAGAAGAAGTATTATATGATGAAAAAATTGAAGAAAACTTAGAAATTGATAATAAGATTATTGGAAATTTTAATCAATTATTGTCATTAAATGCAAATGAAACAGAATTACTTGAATATATAGATTTAAAGGAAAATCAAATTAATAATAATACTTTAAGTATACTGTTAATCAAATTTATATATTTTCAATTTAGTAATTTAAGTATACATGATCAAATGATTCAAAACGATAATATACAAAATTCATTATTAGATGAATACGGTTGTAATTGCAAAAATATTGATTTAAATAAATTAAACGATATTCAATTAAAAAACAGATTGTCATCATTATATTCAAGAGGATATTTACTGAATTTTGATGACGGTAAATTTCATTTGAAAATAAATTATAACTTTTTTAAAAAATATAATAATAAAATTAATAATGAACTTAGTAATTATCTTGAAATAAAAAATAACACATATAATCCATATGAAAGTATAAAAATACAATGGGAATATGTGTCTGATAATATTTATTTGACTGAAAATTTTCTTAATAACTATAAAAATTCATTATTATATGATGATATTTATTCGATTTATATTAATAATGCGGATTATTTATTATATGGAACGGATTATATTAATATATTTAACGAAAAAAATATATTAAATGAGAATTTACAATTCCAATATAAAAAAATTGTTCTTAATAAAAGTGATATATTTTTTGTTAATATCTTCTCTAGTTATTATAATGAATTAATAAACAATAAATTTGAACTAAATAATAATATTATTGATAAAAGAGAAGATCTTTTTAATGTTATTAAAGAAAATTATAAAAATTAATTATTACTTTTTTTAAATTTTGATTCAGTTCCATTAAGCAATCTTTTAATATTTGTTCTATGTCTATAAGTAATGAAAAGAGCTAAAAAAATCGAGAGTACTATAAAATTATTTTCCATTTTAAAAATCAAACTAAGTATAGGAAATAGCAAAGCTGCAAGTATTGAAGCTAATGAAACATATTTAGTAAAATATACTATACTAAACTGAAAAACAATTAAAATCAACCCCATTATTGGATTAACAGCAATTATAATTCCAGCTGATGTAGCAACACCTTTTCCGCCTTTAAAATTAAGCGTTATAGGATAGCAATGCCCAATAACAGCAACTAATCCTGTTAGAAGTCCACCATCTAAACCTAAAATATATTTGCCTATTAAAACGGCTAATACACCTTTACTAAAATCTCCAATAAAAGAAAGTAAGCCACCTTTTAATCCTAAAACTCTAAATGCGTTAGTTGCACCAGCATTTCCGCTACCATGTTCTCTTATATCAATATCAGAAAGCAATTTCCCTACAATAAAAGAAAATGGAATTGAGCCAATTAAATAACCTATTACAATTAATAATATATAATTTTGCATTTTATCTCCTTTTTTTAATATCTACTAATTATATTATAACAGATTTTAATATGCTTTTTATATTTATATTTTATATTTATATTTTTACTTAAATATGATAGAATATACTATCGAGGAGATGGTATATATGAATGGATTTTTTTTGAAATCAGACGATAATCATTTAATATTTGTAAAGATTTGGGAAGCAAAGAATCCTAAAGCAGTTATTCATATTTTACATGGTATGAGAGAATATATTGAAAGATATGACGAATTCGCATTATTTCTAGTTAGTAATGGTTATACTGTAATTGGGCATGACCATAGAGGACATGGAAAAAGTATGGAAGGAAGTAAAACAGGATTTTCATCAAAAAAAGATGGATGGGATAAAATCGTAAATGACGTAGAAACTGTCAACGAATATATAACAAAAAAATATCATAATTCTGATATATATTTGCTAGGTCATTCAATGGGTTCTTTTATACTACGAAATTATTTATATAATTTAAAAGAAACATCAAATGTTAAGGGTGCGATAATTTCTGGAACTGGAAATCCAAATTCACTATTAATATCTTTTGGATATAATTTAGCATCTATACTTAATTTATTTAAAGGTAACTTCTATAAATCAAAATTTATTGAAGATTTATCTTTTAGAGGTTATACGGATCATTTTAAGGATAAAAAAGTTAAAAATTGGTTGAGTGGTGATATTAAAAAAATTCAAGAATTTAAAAAATATGAATATTCATTTAAATTAATGCCAATAATATTTTATAAAGATTTATATTTAGGAATAAAAAGAGCAATTAAAGAAGAATATTTTAAAATTAATATTCCTGTATTTATAATTTCTGGTAGCGAAGATCCGGTTGGAAATTACGGAGTAGATGTAAAAAAAGTTATAAAAAATTATTCAAAATATACAAAAGTTAAAAGTAAAATATATGAAAATTTTAGACATGAAGTTCTTAATGAAATTG
>JAYEHA010000380.1:0-1732 GCA_034659335.1 Bacillota bacterium | reverse complement strand
TAAAGAAGAATTTTCTGACAAAGTTGAAATAAAATTGTTTATTAAATCGGAAAATTTTGATAGAATAGAAAAGGATTTTATTAATTTATCTTCTGGACAAATAGCATTTAAGAATTTAGGTGAATTTCACTTATCATTTATTAATGATTTACGGATAGATTGAGAGGGTAAAGTGGAAAAATTAATTAATGAAATGCTTGAAATTAAAAAATGGGCAGTTGTTGGTGCTACAAAAAATCAAAATAAGTATGGTAATAAAATATATAAATTACTAAAAGAAAAAAATTATGATGTAATTGGAGTTAATCCTATTCATAAAGATATTGAAGGAGATTTAACTAAGCCTGATTTATTATCTATAGAAAAAGAAATAAATTGTATAAGTGTTGTTGTTGGTCCCGAAAAAGCAGTAAAAGTAGTTGAGGAAGCAATAAAAAAAGGTATTAAATACATGTGGTTTCAACCCGGAACATTTACTCCAGAAATTATTGAGAAAGCAGAAAATGCTGGAATAAATGTAGTTTTTCACAATTGTATTTTAGTTGAAATTGGAAAGAGGGATACTATTAATGGAATTTATTAATGAGAAAATTGATTTAACAGTAAAATGGTTGCAAAATAAAGTTAAAGAATCTAATACTAATGGACTAATTGTTGGTTTATCTGGTGGAATTGATTCAGCTGTTTGTGCTGCTCTTATGAAGAAGGCTTTTTCAGATAATTCTTTAGGAGTAATATTACCATGTAGTTCAAATAATGTTGATAAAAAATATGCTTTAAAACTTGCTAAAAATATTGAAATTGAAGTTGTTGAAATTGATTTATCAGAGGAGCATACAAATTTATATAATAAAGTAAGTGATAATATTAAAGGGATGAATGTTATTAGTAATGATTTATCGAAAGCAAATTTAAAAGCAAGATTAAGAATGAGTACAATATATGCAATTGCTAATTCATTAAACTATTTAGTTGTAGGTACTGATAATGCAGCTGAATTATTAACTGGATATTTTACTAAATATGGTGATGGTGGAGTAGATATTTTACCAATGGCTCATATTACTAAAGGTGAAGTTTATAAATGGGCAAAAGAGTTAAATATACCACAAGAAATTATTGATAGACCTCCTACTGCAGGGTTATGGGAAGGTCAAACTGATGAAGATGAAATGGGAACAACTTACAATATGATTGATAAATATATTTTGGGAGAAAAAATACCTAAAAAAGATGAAGAAATTATTTTATCGTTATTTAATAGATCAAAACATAAAAGAGAAATGCCTGCTACACCTTCAAAATTTAGAGAGGAGAAATAAAATGGGAAGACATATGGTTATTGCTGGAAAAAAATCAAAAGAAGATTTAAAAAGAGGTAAGATATTTGGAAAACTTAGCAAAAAAATATCTGTTGCAGCTAGAAATGGTAGCGATTTACAATTTAATAGTGAGTTAGCATCAATTGTTGATGAAGCAAAAGCTATGAATATGCCTAAAGATAATATTGAAAGAGCAATTAAAAAAGGTTCTGGAGAACTTGAGGGTATTGAATATTCAGATTTATTATATGAAGGTTATGGACCTTCAGGTGTCGCTATGTTGGTTGAAGTTTTAACGGATAATAAAAATAGAGCTGTTGCTGCTGTAAGACATGCTTTTGATAAATTTGGTGGAAAAATGGGTGGTAATGGTTGTGTTTCATTTATGTTTGATCATATAGGAATTATTG
>JAYEHA010000379.1:0-1736 GCA_034659335.1 Bacillota bacterium | reverse complement strand
ATTATAGGTGGAATTTTAAGTATATTTTTTAATAAATATTTTTTAGATAAGAATGTAAAAATAACCAATGTGCAAAATGATTATGAATTATTAATGAGTGAGAATAAAGAAATAAATGCCCTTTATCAGCAATTAGAAGCTTATAGTCAAACTATTGATCAATTGAATTTAGAATTAAATATTTCACTTGATAAATATCAAATTCTTATTGATTCGATTTCAAATATTCATATTTATAAGAATTATGATGAAGATGAGTATTTAATTAAAATTTATGAAATTGCAAAAAAAATAATTTCTGGATATGATTATGGTGTTGTATTTAAGTATATTGGAGATTTTGTTTATCAGTTAAAAGCAGATGGCTACAATGTTAAAGAACTTAGGGATTTTAAATTAGAAAAAAATATTATTGAAAAATCTTATCCTAAAACAGGTCTATATTTTACAAAAGATAGTACTATTAAGAATAATATATCAGAAGAGAGAATAAATGAGTATAGTAAGTATTCTCCTTCATCTAAAGAGATAATTTATTTATCCATTAAATATCAAGAAAATTATATTGGAGGATTATTTTTAGAACTTGATAAAAATAGTAAACTTAAATACAATAAAAACGATATTAAAATAATCAATACATTTCAATTACTTGTTGAATCATATTATGAAAATTTGGAAAATGCAATAAAAGAAGAGAATAGACTTGCTGATATTGTGAAAGCAATGACAAATATTTTAGAATATCATGATAAATACACAAAAGATCATTCTTTAAATGTAGCAAATATTGCCAAACAAATTGGTAAAGAAATGAAATTATCAAATAGAGATGTGAATGAATTATATTTAGCAGGACTTTTACATGATTTAGGAAAAACATTTATTCCAGAAGAAATATTAAATAAAAAGGAAAAATTAACAAATAGCGAATTTAGTATTATTAAAAAGCATCCTATTGATGGATTTAATGTATTAAATTCAATTCAAGATTTAGATAAAATCAAATATAGTGTAAAACATCATCATGAAAGATGGGATGGACTTGGTTATCCATCGGGGTTAAAGGGTGATGATATTTTATTAGAGACTCAAATATTATCAATTGCTGACGCATATGATGCAATGACAACTAACCGCCCTTATAGAAAGGTTTTTTCTAAAGAAAGAGCAATTGAGGAAATAGAAAAAAATTCAGGAAAGCAATTTTCACCAATTGTTTCTGAAGTTTTTTTAAAAATGTTTAATAGTGGGAAATTTGATATTAATGAATGTGAGATTGAAAATGGAACAGTATAAATATATTTCGGACCTGTGCTTTCAAGAAGATTAGGGATTTCACTTGGGGTGAGTCTAATACCTGAAAAAACATCTAATTATTCTTGTCTGTATTGTTGGCTAGGGGAAGAAATAAATTAATAAATAAATAAATACAAGAAAAACTTTTTTCCAAGTAGTGGAAAGCTACATTAAAAAATCTTCTAAAGAAATTATTGATAAAGCTATTACAATTTTAAAAGGAATTTCAATAGAATAATTAGTTTCATCAGGCTTTCATAGTGAAATCATAGATAATTATGATGCAATTAAAAGGTATCCTATGAATAAATATGAAATTGAAGCATTTCTTAATTCTAGAAATTTAGAAAATCATGAAGAAGTATTTAATAAACTATTAATTGATAATGATGTTGACTTGATAGAATATAAAAATTATATAACTTATAGATTAAAAT
>JAYEHA010000378.1:0-1739 GCA_034659335.1 Bacillota bacterium | reverse complement strand
ATTAGATAATATGTCCATAAAAACTTCATCATAATATTTCCCACCAATTAAAATAGCTTCTCTTCTTCTTCCTATTTCTTTAAATCCAATTTTCTTATAACAATTAATTGCCCTTTCATTGAACGAAAAAACTTCAAGTTCAATATTGTGAAGATTAAGAAAATAAAAACCATAACTAAGTAAAAGTTTTATACTTTCAGTTCCATATCCATTATTCCAATAATCTTTTTCTCCAATAAATATTCCTAAAGTTGCTTTTTGATTTTTATAATCAATTAAATGTAATCCGCAATTTCCAATTAACTCATCATTATTGTTAAAAATTGCAAATACAACATCTCTTTCACTCTCCATAATTTTTTCTAATAATTCTAATTCTTTTTTTTCAGTATACACTTCTGAGGCCCCAGTTAAATAAAGTGAAATTTCTAAATCATTAAGCCATTTAGTGTATTTCTCTACATCATCTAAATTAACTGGTGCTAAATATAAATTGTCACTTACTAATTTTTTATAAATCATATTAACTCCTTTATTTTTTAATAGTATTTAAATATTTTAAATAAAATGATATACTTACATTAATCAAAATAAGTGGGGTGATATTATTTTTGAAAAATTCTATAAAACATTTCTATCAGGATTATTGCTACTTTTACCTTTAATAATTACCATATCGTTAATAACATATTTAGTACAACTTACCGGAAAATTTACTTCTCCATTAATTATAATGTTTTTTGGTAAAAATTACACTATTTTAGGTTTCTTTTTAACCATTCTTTTCATATATGGAATTGGTGTGTTTTCAAATCAATATATTGTTGAAAAGTTTTTCCACTGGCTTGAAGTTCTTATTAATAAAATCCCAGTTGTTAAAACAATTTATTCTTCAATAAGAGATATTGGAAAAATGTTTAATCATGATAAAAGTACTTCATTTAAAAAAGCTGTTCTTGTCGATTATCCAGTAAAAGGTTCAAAATGCATTGGATTTATCACAAATGAAAATTGTAATTTCAACAATAAATTTTCAAAAACAGCGGTTTTTGTTCCAACTACTCCTAATCCGACAAGCGGTTTTCTTCTTTACTTAAATAGTGAAGATATTACTTATCTCGATATTCCAATTGAGGATGCAATCAAAATGGTAGTATCATTAGGTGTTTACGGAGTGAAATAATTAAAGATATTCTCAATACCATCCTTTTAAATTACTATCATCACCAATATACTCTTCTCTTATAATTAAAACACTTTTATTAAACATATCTTCTTGGTAATACGTATTTCTTATCTGAGCAGATACTAGATAGCATTAATTTACTGTCGGAAATTAACGCTATCGCTACTCCGTTCATACTATCACTTCCGCTATAATATATAGTATACTATATATTAATTACGCAATTTCAGCATTGTTTTTTCCCCGTTTTTCATTTTCTCTAAATTTTTATTATATTTCTTTTATCATTGAATCTAAAGTAATTAATTTTAAATTTTTAGTAACCTTTTCTATTTCAATTAAATTCTCTTTAAATCCATTTTTAGAAAATAAATAGTAATACGGATTTTCGCATAAAATCAAATGTGATCTTTCCTTAAGTTTTTCATAAACATCTATACCAATTTTCTCATTGGTATATTTGCACTCTGCAAATAAAATATCCTCTTCACCTAATCCTACTATATCAATTTCCTCTTCTCTTTTCTTCATTGGATTTGCACCCCACCATTTA